>JAIQGI010000019.1 GCA_020072565.1 Terriglobia bacterium | reverse complement strand
GTGTCATGTACAACGAAGAGATTCATATCCAATCGCTTCGAAATAAAGGGTCCGAGGTTTTGGACTATATTGACAAGGCCGCATAGAGAATCATGAAATCAAAAATACTTGACAGACTACCTCAGATGTCTTCGGGCCTCGGCTCTGTCTTGAATGCAGAAACTCCAGGGCACGGGCTTCAGCCCTTAAGCGCTAGGTTAACCCACTTTCCCGACCTGGACTTGGACTTGGACTTGGACGTGGACCTTGACGCTCTGCTGCGCCGCAAGCGATAAGAAGCGACCCGTAGCCTGATAAAGGCTGGGCGTGCAAGAGTTTGTCTCCGCTCAAAAGGTCCACGTTTACGTCCAGGTTTAGGTCCAAGTCCACGTTTATTGGCAAAAGCATTCCTATCTTAGCGCTTATGGGCTTCAGCCCGTGATCAGGCCCCGGTCATCATGCGCCTGGACTTCCCTGCCAGTACTTGACGATAACCCCATTCTGCTCCATGAAAACGGGGTGCGCGGTTCGTTGACTAGGATCAAACCCCGTCCTACTATTCTTAACAGGGTGGCACATGGTGGGGACGACGATCTCACATTACCGAATCGTGTCCAAGCTGGACGGCGGCGGCATGGGAGTGCTGTACGAGGCCGAGGACCTGACGCTCGGCCGGCATGTCGCTTTGAAGTTCCTGCCCCAGGACCTGGCAAGGGACCCCATCGCGCTGGAACGACTCCAGCAGGAGGCGCGCGCGGCGTCGGCGCTGAACCATCCGAACATCTGCACCATCTTCGAGATCAACTGCGAAGCCCCCCAGCCCTTCATTGCGATGGAGTTGCTCGAAGGTTCGACCCTGAAGCAAATGATCACGGGCAAACCGCTTGAGGTTGATCAGCTGCTCGACCTCGGCATCGAGATCGCAGATGCTCTGGATGCGGCCCATGCCGGAGGAATTATCCATCGCGACATCAAACCGGCCAACCTGTTCCTAACCAAACGGGGCCACATCAAGATCCTCGATTTCGGATTGGCGAAGCCCGTACCGCAGCGCAGGCAGGGAAGCGGGGCGGAAAACTAGGTGGATGCCACGACCACCACGGCCGAGATTCACCTGACGAGTCCCGGCGCCACGGTGGGGACGGTGGCGTACATGTCGCCGGAACAGGTGAAGGGCAAGGAACTGGACACCCGAACGGATCTGTTCAGCTTTGGCGCCGTGCTTTATGAAATGGCAACCGGGATCATGCCGTTTCGCGGGGATACGTCCGGCGTGATCTTCGAGGCCATCCTTAACCGGGCTCCAGTGGCTCCTGTGAGGCTGAATCCGGAAACGCCGTTGAGGCTGGAAGAGATCATCAATAAAGCGCTGGAAAAGGATCGCGAGCTGCGCTACCAGCACGCCGCCGACATCCGCGCCGACCTGAAACGAATGAAGCGCGACAGTGACGCAAACCGGTCGGGGGTGCGTCCGACGACCGCTGCAACAAGTTCCACTCCGGATGCCGCTCCGGCGACCATCGCCGCCGTCGATTCGGCTGCCGCGCCGGTTGCCGTACGCCGGGTGATTCCCCGAAATCTTCCCGCGCCACCTCCGGCGCCTGGTTTGTCTGCCGCCGCCGGGCACGCCGCCGGTTCCCGAAGCCGGAAATGGTGGTTGGGCGGGATCGCCGCAGCCATCATCGCGGTGGCAGCCGTCGGCTTCTCTGTCTACTCGCACCACGTGCACGCCTTCAACGGGCGCGACTCGGTGGTGCTGGCCGATTTCATCAACGCGACTGGAGATCCGGTCTTTGACGGCACGCTCGAGCAGGCGCTCGCGGTGTCTCTGCGGCAGTCACCCTATGTCAGCATTGTTTCGGATCCCCGTATCCGGTCCACGCTCAAGATGATGGGCCGTGCAGCCGACGAGCGGCTCACCACCGATGTGGCTCGCGACCTGGCGCAGCGCGTCCACGCCAAGGCTGTCATCATCGGCAGCATTGCCCAACTCGGCAGCGCCTATGTTGTGACCCTGGCGGCTGCAAACTCCGCTACGGGTGAAACGATCGCGCAGGACCAGCAGCAGAGCGACAAAAAGGAGAAAGTTCTGGCGTCGCTCGGCCAGGCGGCCACACACCTGCGCGAGAAACTGGGTGAATCGCTGGCATCGGTCGCCAAGCTCGACAAGCCTCTCGACGAGGCCACCACGTCATCGCTCGAAGCGCTCAGGAATTACACTCTGGGTGAAGAGCAACGGCAGAAAGTCGGCGACGAGGAATCCATACCCTTTTACAAGCGGGCGGTCGAGTTGGATCCGAACTTTGCGCTTGCCTATGCGCGACTGGGCACGATTTACTTCAATATCGGCGATGCCGGATTGAGCCAGGAATATACCAGGAAGGCTTTCGAGCTCAAGAACCGCGTGAGCGAGCTCGAGAAATTCTACCTCAGCTCTCACTACTATGAGTTCGTGACCTTCGAGTTGGACAAGGCTCTCGAGGCCTACGATCTCTGGGCGAAGACTTACCCGCGCGACTTCACGCCCGTGCTGAATACGGGAGTGATCTACGGCGATCAGGGGCAGTTTGAGAAGGCTCTGGAGAAGGCGCAGGAGGCGATGCGGCTCGAACCGGATCACTTGCTCTCCTATGTGAACCTCGGCGCTGATTTCATTTCCCTCGGACGCTACGACGAGGCCGAGGCGATTATTGCGCAGGCCGCGACGCGCAAGCTGGAAGACCAGAGTTTTCATTTCTTTAAGTACTTCATTGCATTCGCGCGCAACGACGGCCGGGGTATGCAGGCGCAGTTGGACTGGGCACGCGGGAAGCCGTCTGAAGACGTGTTCGTTGCTTCCGAGGCTGCAACCTCGGCTTACGCAGGCAAACTGAGGCAGGCACGCGCGCTCTATGCCAGAGCCGGCGAAATGGCGAAGCTGAACGGCCATAGGCAGAGAGCAGCCATTCACCTGCTCGACCTGGCTGGTGCGGAAGCGCTCTTCGGCAATGCCGACCAGGCGCGCCGGCAAGTCTCGGCCGCCCTCCAACTCGACAGCGGCGGACTGAATACCGGTCCTGCCGCCGCGGTCCTGGCAGCGGCCGGCGATCGGGCACAAGCGGAGAAACTCGCGAAACAGCTACATGAGCAGTACCCCAAGGGTACGATGATCAATGCGGTAGAGCTGCCGATCATCCGGAGTTATATCGATACCGATCCTGCGCGTATCATTGTCGACCTGGAGGCGGCGCAGCCTTATGAACGCGGCGCCCCCGAAGTGATCTACCGCAACGCGGAAGCGTACCTGATGGAGAACTCTGCAGCGCAGGCATTAGTCGAGTTCCGGAAGCTCCTCTCTTCCGCCTCCCACTTCAAAATGGCGGCACCGGTTCGGGCGCTTGCTCGTCTTGGTCTCGCCCGAGCCTATGCGCGGCAGGGGGACAATGCCAATGCCCGCACCGCGTACCAGGACTTCCTGGCCCTCTGGAAAGACGCCGACTCCGACCTCCCCATCCTCCAGCGAGCCAGGGAGGAATACGCGAAGCTGCGATAAGCCAAGCCTCAAAAGCCCGACGCAGATGAATTCTCTGCGCTCTCCGCGCCCTCTGCGTTTTTCTTTTGCCTTTCACCAATATAATCGGAACTGCCTCAGTCAAGCGCGCTCATGGCGCTTTCCAGGATGTCCAGGCCTTGCTGCAGCGTCCGGTCATCGATTACCAATGGGACGAGAAAGCGGATGACATTGGAGTTGGTTCCCGCGGAAATCAGCACAAGGCCCCGGCGCAGGCACTCGGCCTTCAAGCGCGCGACGTAGTCGGCAGCCGGCTCCCTGGATGTGCGATTCTCCACGAACTCAATGCCGGCCATCGCGCCGAGGCCGCGGACCTCACCGATGCGGCCATTCCTTTCCTGCCATTGCCCGGCGCGGGCCCGGATCTGCTCGCCGATTCGTGAAGCCCGCCCGCACAGGTTCTCGCGCTCGATTTTCTCGATCACCTTGAGAGCCGCAGCGCAGCATACCGGATTTCCGCCGAATGTTCCTCCGAGTCCTCCCACTTGCGGGGTGTCGAGGATTTCCTCGCGCCCCAGCACCGCGCTGAGCGGCAGGCCGCCGGCGAGCGATTTCGACATGACGACCAGATCAGGTTCCAGGCCAAGCTGCTGAAAGGCAAACATGGCGCCGGTTCGCGCGAAGCCTGTCTGCACCTCGTCCACGACAAAGAGAATCCTGTGGCGCCGGCAGATGCGCTCGATCCTGGGCAGGTATTCTGCAGGTGGGACAATGAATCCACCCTCGCCCTGCACGGGCTCCACGATCAGTGCCGCGACGTCGCCGGATGCGACCTGGTTCTCGAAGGCCTCTGCCAACAGATCCGCACAGGCGACGTCGCAGGCAGGATATGCGCGCGAAATAGGGCAGCGATAGCAATAGGCATACGGGAGCCGATACACTTCCGGAGGAAACGGCCCGAAACCGGCCTTGTACGTCCTGGTTTTGCTCGTAAGCGCGAGCGCCATCAGAGTCCGGCCGTGGAATGAGTTCTGGAAGGTTATGACCGCTTGCCGCCTGGTGAAGGCGCGGGCCAGCTTGACGGCATTTTCCACCGCCTCCGCGCCGCTGTTCACCAGCATCCCCTTTTTCGGACCTGCTCCGGGAAGGTATCCGACGAGCTTCTCGATCAGGGCCAGATAGGGCTCGTGCATGGCGACGTGCGCGCACGAAAACAGGAATCGATCCGCCTGCTCATGGACCGCGGCCACTACGTCTTCGGGGCTGTTGCCCGCGTTCAGGCAGCCCAGGCCGCCGGCAAAATCGATGAACACATTGCCGTCCACGTCCTGCCATAGCGCTCCCTGTCCGCGTTGAACAAAGATCGAGTGGTAGCTGTAGATCCCGCGCGGCATCACTTTCTGCCGCCGCTCCATCAGGGCCAGAGAGCGCGGTCCGGGGATCTGCCCCAACTTCTCTGGGTCGAATTGAAGAGCAGCCATAGGGCCTTTCTGTCACTTTGTTTCATGACTATCAACAGGTTGAAGCTGAAGAGCTCAACGCAGAGGGCGCCGAGCTTTGACAGGCTCAATTCCGAACTCCAGGCGTCCTCTGCGTTAATCCTTCGCGGGCTGCTGCTACCAGTTCTTTGCCGGCAGCGGCACGACCATGAACGAATGCGGCTTGCCGATCGGCGTAAGGGTGTCGCCCGTCAGTTTGCCGAGTGTCGCGGTGTAGCGGCCCGGCTCGACAGCAGGCGCGCCACCGCGGCCACGACCGATCTGCGCGCCAGCGGCAGCACCTGCGCCGGCAGCCTTCGGAAGTTCTTGCGGCGCCGCCTGGCGGTTCTCGCTCGGGATTTGATCGAGCCGGCGCACCTGCTTACCGGTGTCGTCGGTTATGGTCACCACCAGCTTGGTGTCGGCCGGCAGGGTCTGTCCTACGGAGTAGGTGAACACCGCTCCCGCCGGCGGATTTGGCGTCACTTCGTTGCCCCACGCCGCCTGTTCATACCCATAATCTATTGCCTTTCAGATCAGAACTTCTTCTGGTCGACGCGGTCGAGCCGGGTGTCGGGCAGGAGTCCGCACTGATGGGTGCTGAAATTCTCGACGTTCCTGAGCACGAATGTCGGCACATCCTGCGCGTGCATCGCCAGGGCGTGCAGGAAATCAGCACCCCGCACGTCGTTGAGAATAAACGCGGGCCGCAGATCCTCGTTCAGGTAGCGAACTTCAACGTCATTGAACTCGATATCCTTCACATGCCGGATGAAGAATCCATAGGCCGGGATCTGGCCGAACATCGACGGCTCGGGATAGGATTTTTCGTTTTCGGGTGGCTCCAGCGCCGCCTGCTCCCTCGTGCCGCCGCCCCGGCAGAAGATCCGGATGTTGCGCAGCTTCACATCCTCGATGTCATGGCCGGGGATCCCGCTGATGATCGAGCCGTAACGTGGATCGGCATTGTAAACGACGATGTTGCTGAGGAGCACCCGGCGCAACGCGCCGATCGGCGTGCCCTCGGGGCCGCGCATGCGGCTCCCCAGCCGCAGGAAAATCGGAGCATTCACGACATCGCGCATGGTTATGTTCGTGATCGAGACATCTTCGAGCAATCCGCCGTCGACCGTTTCCAGCGCGAGCCCGCAGCAATAATCGAAAACGCAGTTGCTGATCGTGATGTTCTTGAAGCCGCCGTTGGACTCGGTGCCGAACTTGATGCGCCCGGTGCGGGACCCTTTTTCGCTGCGGCGGTAACTGCCGTCCAGGAAGCTGCCTGCCTCGTAGCCGCTGACCTGGCAATTGGTGATGGTCACGTTTTCCGTCGCGCGCGCGAAACCGAGTCCATACGAACTCTTCAGGCAGATGCCGTCGTCGGTCGGCGAATTGATGCTGCAGTTGGAGATCCGGACGTTGCGGCAGCAGTCGACGTTGAACCCGTCGCGGTTGGTGTCGATCTTGAGGTTGTCGATCGTGAGGTTGTCCACGCCGGTCGCCAGGATGCCGAAGTGGCCGCCGCGAAAAATCGAGAAGTCGCGCAGGATGACGTTGCGGCACAGCTTGAGAGCGATCGCCTTGTCGCCCACGCCCGCGCGCGGACTGTCTCCACGAATCAGGCCTTTGCCATCAATCAGCCCCGGTCCGAGAATGGACACGTTCTCGATTCCTTCGCCCCAAATCAGGCTGTTGTGCCAGTGGCTGTGGCCGAAGTCCTGAAACTTGTCCCACTGGTTCGGCTCGGCCGGGTCGTACCCGCCGCTGCCGCCTTCCGGCGGCGGATCGTCGGCCAGGATCGTGGCGCCCTGATCGAGGTACAACGCGACGTTGCTTTTCAGGTGAATCGTGTAGCACAGGTACTTTCCGGCCGGGAAGCGGACCGTGCCGCCTCCTGCCGCGACCGCCGCATCGATTGCCTTGTCGACGGCCGGGGTGTCAAGCGTCTTGCCGTCTCCCGCGGCGCCATAGGCACGGACGTCATACACGCCCGCAGCCGTCTGCATGGCATCCGCAGTGGCGACGCCGGAGGCATGCTTTGCCGGCTCTCTCGGGATCGCTGTCGAGACAGCAGCGCTGATCAAAAAGAGGGACAGGCCGATAAAACGGTTTGAAATCCTCATGAGATCACCTCGCGGCATGAATTGACGGTTACCTCGCCCTCATCCAATCCTTGAGAATCGAGGATTGCAGCGCATCCGGGTTGGCAATCGGCAGGATCTTGAAACTCCGCTGCATTTTGTGCCCGAGAGTGACCTCGACCTCGATATCCTTGCCGGCGCGGGTCACGGCGAGCTTGATTTTGTCCCCCGGCTTTGTGGCAGCGATGGCCGCGTTCAAGGCCGTGGCGTCGACCCTGGTGCCGTCCAGCGCCCTGATCTCATCGTTCGTGGCCAGGTTGGCCTGCCGGGCGGGAGAGTCCCCCTCGATCGCCGAAATGATGGGCTTGCCGTTCACGTCCTCGACAACCGCTCCGAGATAGGAGTCAGGCAGTTCGACCGGTTTCTCCAGTTCCAGGCCTGCGTAGCCGAGATACTTGTTATAGTCGATGTCCATTGTCGTCGAGGCGTAGT
Organism: Terriglobia bacterium; assembly: GCA_020072565.1. NCBI lineage: Bacteria > Pseudomonadati > Acidobacteriota > Terriglobia > Terriglobia bacterium. Next base: position 235,955 of record JAIQGI010000019.1, on the reverse strand, counting down.
CGAAGACCTCTTTCAGCGAAACGCCGGCGACGGCTTCGCAGGCCGCCCGGAACTCCTCGTCGGTCCAGCCGCGTTGGAGCTGCTTGTAGTATTTCTGGTAGAGCGTCTGCATGACGGTGTCGAGTGACTGCTGGTCTCTCGTCTCATGGCGGATCTTGAAGTCGAGCAGCAGTCCCAACGCGGAACCCTTGCTGTAATAGGAGATCGATTTGACGATGCCGGTCCTGCCCCGGCCGCCGAACGGCCCCTGGGTCCAGCTGTCCCAGCTCGACTGGGTCGCGGACTGAAAGAGATGCCCGGTATTGTTTTCGTAAGCGCCAATGTCCTTGCGGAAATTGTCGAGGAGTTCCTCCTGATTCATGAATCCGGCACGCGCCACCATCAGGTACTCGTAATAGGAGGTGAAGCCCTCCGATACCCAGAGCATGTTGGTCAGGTTGGCCCTGTCATAATCGAATGGCCCGAGCGCGATCGGACGGATGCGTTTCACGTTGTAATTATGGAAATACTCGTGCGCCAGGAAGTTCAGCGTGCGGTTCGCGCCCGCCTTCGTATCCAGCCCAGGATTGCCCGTGAATGGGACGGTCGTGGAGTTCAGATGTTCGATGCCGCCCGCACCGGAACCGATGCCCAGGAACGTGTAATGCTTGTACGGGATTTCGCCGATGACCGCGATGCCCTGCGCGACGACCGCTTTCAAGTTCTGCATGAATTGCTCGCGGTTGAAGTTGTTCCCCAGCTTGAAGCCGATGAAATAATGAGGAACGCCCTTGATCTCAAACGGCGGCAGGGAATCCAGATTCCCCATCAGGATCGGGCTGTCGTACAGGACATCGAAGTCCGGGGCCGTCACCGTGTTCGGGGTTCCCGGCGAGACGGGATCGAGGCCGGTTGCGATCGATGACCATGCCGGATTCAGCTTGATCTCGACGGTCACCGGGTGCGCGACCTGGCCGGCGACGTACATGAAGACGCCGGTTCCCACGATGTAACCCCGGTCTTCCCCCAGGTACGGGTCGGTCACAAACGTGGACGTGGCCAGCACATCATAGGTCACGTTGACCACCGGAGTATTGTCGGTCTGCACCTTCCAGGCGTTGGCCGCCTTCTCCCACTTGAGTTCCGTTCCCCGGCCGTCTTCGGCGCGGAAGTTCTGCACGTTTCTGGCGAAATCCCTGATCCCGTAATACCCGGGCGACCAGACGGGCATCCTGAAATCCTGCGTCGCACCCCGGAGCCCCTCGCAGCGGAACACCACATGATATGTATGGGTGCTCGGCTGCTCCATGGAGACGGTGAATGCCATCGTTCCCACCGGCCTCTGGCTTGAGGCGAACGTTGTGGCGAGAAGGAGCAAGGCACACAGGATGGCAAGTCGGGCTCGGTTCCTCATATCGTCCCCTTTCGACGAAGAAAAACGGTGGCGCCTGTCCTGACCGCATGAGTTTCGGCGACGAATCCGATATCGTGTCCGGATTGTATAGCTTTTTTTCAGCAAAAGACAAAAGCTCTTTACACTATTTCAAAATTGTGTTCCACCCGTATTGCTACTGCTTCACGCGATACAAAACGTTATCTTTGTGCGCCAGATACTCGACGACGAGTGCCTTGCCGTCCCGAGCGACAATTTGGGCAATGTGGCGGCCATCCTTGCTAACAACTTTGTTGTTACCATGGTATAATTTCACCAATGTAGCGATGGAGATGCAACATGTCCGAAACCGTGCTCTGGGGACAGGGGCCCGACATCATCGAAAAACCGGCGGTCGAATGGCTGGCTGCGCTGCGCGCCAAGGCGCCGTTGCGGAGGGAGCAGCTGCGTCTGGCCGGGCCGGGCCGCCGGGTCCGGGAATACGCCGTCCGCGAGCTCGCGCGCAACTCCGGCCGGCCGCTCGAGCCGGAGCGGATTGCGTCGGCCCTGGCGCTGCCCCTGGCGCAGACGCGCGGGATTCTGCAGGACCTCGAAAGGGGGCTCTTTTACCTGGCCATGGATAGCGGCGGCAGGGTCTCGTGGGCCTTCCCCGTCACCAGCGTCCGCACCCCGCATCAGTTGCGGCTGAGCACCGGTGAAACGACCTGGGGTGCCTGAGCGGAGGACGCCTTCATCACGCCCTTCGTGCAAGGGCGCCTGCGAAACGAGTTCCTCAAGGCCGAACTTCTCACCGAGTGCGGACATTGCGGCCGGAGTATCGAACTGTGGGTCAACAGTGAATTGCATTGGGGCGTGGCCGATCGTCAGGCCGGACCGCTCATCTTCGAGCCGGACGTCGACTGGAGCCGGTTCACCAAAACCAGCATCATTGACGACTATTGAATCAACTCCCTATTCTTCTGGTCAGAAGAACACGCGCGAGAATTCCGGAGCAGGCGGAGGCAGGCGGATGGGCGCTACCTGTCGTTGGACCAGAGTGCAGTTTCGAGTCGGATCGCGCAGTCGGCGCTGTTCGACTTTTAACCGAGGTGTGTTTTCATGGGCAGGGCGAAATCGCAACCGCGACTGGAGGTCGAGCGCGTTCAGACCGGTGTGCGCATGGAGAAGCGGATCCTCAAAGTTCTGAAGGCGCTGGCGGAATATCATGATTGCAGCCTGGGCGACCTGCTGGAAGGCATCGTCCTGCATGCCTTTGAGGGCAAAGCTCCATTCAGCGCCGAAACGATGCAGAGAATCGAACAACTCAACCTTGTGTACGGGCTCGATTTGACGGCTGCCTCCAGTCATCGGCTGAGGGAGTCCGCTCCGCGGCTAAAACGACGCTCCCGCCTGAAATGAAAAAACCGGAAGCGCGAACCGCACGGGCCCGCCTCCTGCTTCCGGCTTTCCACTTCAGACGGGGCAGCTGTTACCAGGACCTCTCCGGCAGCGGCATGACCAGGAAGGTCTGCACCGGCCCGATGGGGGTAACGGTGTCGCCGACCATCTTGCCGAGCACGGTACGATACCGGCCGGCCGCGCCGATTTTTAGTTTGCTCCGCCGACGGAGTGTAAGATACCATCGCTGGTAGCAAGATATGAGGTGGGAGGTCCCGGTCGTCCTCACGGTTTTCATAACCGATGCGCCTCCGATTCCCCTCCGGCCCTATCCGAAGAAAATGAAAAACAGCCAGGATCCTGATCATTCTCCTGCAGCAGATGACCCGCGGCGTCATCTGGCTTCAGTTTCGGTTTTGCTGGATCACCCCCAAGTCCAGGAGATGCTGCGATGGTCCGGCCGCCCCCTGGTGCTCAACGCCATCCGGGAAGCGCTCGATGGGTACCGTCGTCAACTCAAGCCGGACGACGCGCCCCCCTCTTCCGATCTTATTGTTCAAAAAGTCAACGAGTCACTTCTCCAGATTGAAGGCGAGCGGCTTCGGCCCGTGGTCAATGCGACCGGCATCATTCTTCATACCGGCCTGGGGCGGGCGGTGCTTGCCCAGCGTGCCGTGGATGCTCTGGCCGGACTCAATCGTTGCTGCAACCTGCAAATTGATATGGCAACGGGCCTGCGCGGAAAACGCAATTTCGTGAGCGAGCAGCTGATTTGTCAACTGACTGCGGCGGAAGCCGCCATGATCGTAAACAACAATGCCGCTGCCACCCTGCTCATATTAAGCGCACTTTGCCGGGGCCGGGAAGTGATCGTTTCACGCGGCCAGCTCATCGAGATTGGCGGTTCCTTCCGCCTGCACGAATGCATTCAGGAGAGCGGGGCCATCCTCGTGGAAGTGGGCACCACCAACAAGACGCACTTACGGGACTACGAAAACGCCCTGAGCGAGAAAACCGGCGCCGTCATGCATATCCACCCCAGCAACTACCGGGTGATGGGCTTCAGCAAAGAGGTGCCGGTGGAAGAGCTGGCGGCGCTCAAAAAGAAGCGGGATTTGCTGGTTGTTGACGACCTGGGGTGTGGGGCTCTCCTGGACCTGCGTCCGTTCGGGCTTCCCCACGAACCCACGGTTCCGGAAAGCATCGCTGCCGGAGCGGATGTGGTCTGCTTCAGCGGCGACAAACTGATTGGCGGCCCGCAAGCCGGTATCATAGCCGGACGCGGCGACCTGATAAGAAAGATCAGGAAACATCCGCTGACTCGCATGCTGCGCGTCGGCAAGATGACCGACATGACCCTGGAGCATACCCTGCGCCTGTTTCTGGAACCCGAAACTCTGCTCCAGAGCAATCCCACGCTGCGCATGATCACCATGAGTGCCGAAAGCATCCGGCAGCGTGCCTTGCGCCTGAAAAAGGAAATCGAGAGCGGCTCCCCCTCACTCAGAGTCCGCCTGATCGAAGGAGAGAGCGCCACCGGGGGCGGTTCACTTCCCGTCACCCCGCTGAAGACTTTTTTGCTGGCAGTGTGTTCGGCAAAGATGTCCGCCGACGCACTCAATGTTCAGCTGCGGCGGAATGAACCACCCATTATCGCACGCATCGAACAGGACGAAGTGCTGTTCGATCTGCGCACGGTTTTCGAAGACGAAGAAAAGCAGATCCCGACCGCTTTGGGAAACATCGCGCGCCCGGCTGCTCATCAATCATGAACGTTGATATCCAGCGCCGCCGGAAAGTAATGGCACGCTCGCAGGCTTTACAGCACTGCGTCTGTGACCCCAGGAAATGCTGTCCCTGCGATATCTTCATCAATCACAACGTCTGCCCCTGCGCCGGCGAGAAAATGCCGGTCCACGGCAGCACGGTGCCGCTCACCCGGACAGTCAGCAACACCGGTTGTGCCTCCAAGATTGCTCAAGGCGACTTGATCCGTATTCTTCGCAACCTGCCGCCGGTGGCCGATCCCAGGGTGCTCCTGGGTGCCGCGGCAGGAGATGACTGCGGTGTCTACCAGCTGGACGACGGGCTGGCCCTGGTCCAGACGGTCGACGTCTTTACTCCTTGCGTCGACGATCCCTATCTCTTTGGACAGATTGCCGCGGCCAACTCGCTCAGCGACGTCTATGCCATGGGCGGGCGCCCGCTCACCGCTCTTTCAGTCGTTGGTTTCCCGATCGATGATCTTGACGGCAGCCTGATGGAAACCATGCTTCGGGGCGGCATCGACAAACTCAACGAAGCCGGATGTGCTCTCATCGGCGGTCACAGCATGAACGACAGGGAACCCAAGATGGGGTTTGCCGTCACGGGGCTTATCCAGACCGACAGCGTCATTCAGCGGGGAAAGGCCCGGCCCGGGGACCTGCTGGTTCTGACCAAACCGCTTGGAACCGGAATGATCGCCTTTGGAGTGCAGATCGGACGCCTTGTCCCCCGCGCCTTGGAGGAAGCCGGCATTTCCATGGCGACCCTCAACCGGGATGCCGCGGAACTCATGCAGGAATATCAGGCTCACGCCTGCACCGACATCACCGGATTCGGCCTGGCAGGCCACCTCGTCGAAATGGTCCGTACCAGCGGGGTTTCTGCCGAGATTGACTTGTCGCGAATTCCCGTTTTCGCAGCCGTGCGGGCCTGTCTTGATAACGAGATCCTCCCCGGCGCCATTGAACGGAACCAGGAGTATGCCATGGCCTGGATTCGGGCAGCCGATCCGGAGGCCGGGCAGGATCTGCCGCTACTTTATGATCCTCAAACCTCGGGCGGTCTGCTGGTAGCGTTGCCTGAGGAGAGGGCCGCGGCATATGTTGAAGCGATGCACAACCTGGGTCACAAGGCCACGTCGATCATCGGCCGGATCCAGGAAAAGACAGGTCCTGAAAGTGAAGTTGTCGTGGTCGATGCACATCTCGGCCGTTTTGTCGCAAATGAAAAAGGGGACATGCCGCATTCCCGGTATCATTCTGATCTTGCGGACGATAGTAGCAGGAAGAGCGGAATGTCCCCTCTATCACCGGAGGAAATCATGGTCCCAACCAAACCGAGACAGGAGGGAAACCCCGCCAATCCCGCGGCTGGTCACTCCGCCCCCTCTGAATCTGCCTGTTGCGCATCCCCGCCGGGGCCGGGAGCTGAGATATCCGAGGAGGACCGCCTGGCCCTTTTCAAGGACTTCATGAAAGCGGCCAACCAGCCGGGTCTGATCGATCGCCGGGCCAAGAAACTGATGGCCATTGCGCTCTCGGCCGTTCAGCGATGTGAGCCCTGCATGAAAAGCCACGTCAAATCAGCACTCGCCATGGGCATCACGCCGGCTGAGATCGATGAAGCTGTCCAACTGGCAGTCTCTTTCGGCGGCTGCACCGTCATGATGTTCTATAGTGAGATTCGCAAAGAACTGAAGATCTGATCCTATGAGTCCGCGGCCGCCCGGTTTGCTTCGCCCAGAGCTTAATCCCGACGTCATCATGATGATGGCGACGGCCGGCCATGTCGATCACGGCAAGACCAAGCTCGTGCGCCTGTTGACGGGGTGCAATACCGACCGGCTCAAAGAGGAGCAGGAGCGCGGCCTCACCATTGAGTTGGGTTTTGCTCCCTGCTGGATCGGCGGCAATTTGTGCGTGGGGGTGGTCGATGTGCCGGGTCACGAAAAGTTCGTGCGCACCATGGTGGCCGGCGTCTCCGGCATCGACCTGGCGCTCCTGGTCATAGCCGCCGACGACGGCATCATGCCTCAAACCATAGAACACGTGGAAATCATGTCCATGATGGGTGTGCGCCACGGCATGGTGGCGCTCACAAAAATCGACCTGGTAGACAAGGTCCTGGTTGAGCAGCGCAGCGCGGAGATTCGTTCCTTCCTCAAAGGCACCCTCTTCGAAGGTGCGCCGGTCTGCCCGATCTCCTCGGAAACGTTCGAAGGTTTTGAGCCTTTCTATGAGCACCTGGTCGAACGCGTGAAGGCCAGTGTTTCCACGCGGGGGCGCGGCATTTTCCGGATGCCCGTTGCACAATACTTCTCCCGCCCCGGTTTTGGCACGGTCGTCACCGGGATTCCGGTGGATGGCTCCATTTCGATAGGGGCGCAGGTTGAGTTAACCCCCGGCGGTGGGACTGGCCGCATTCGCGGCATCCAACGATTCCTGCGCGATGCCGGCGAGGGAGGTTGCGGCCAATGCCTGGCTCTGAATATTCCCGAGTTGCCCAAACTGCAATTGGCGCGAGGCCAGGTGGTCTGCCTGCCGGGTTACCTGCATCCCGTTCGTCAGGTCCAGGTAAGGCTCACGGCTGTCAGCCGGCTGGAAAGGCCGCTGCAAAATGCTGAATTGATCAAATTTCACACCGGCACCAGCGAAACAGGAGGCAAGCTTTACTTGCTGGAGGAAAAAGTCCTCCCCGGCAGCCGGCAGAGTTTTGCCACCATCCTGCTTGACAGCCCGATCGCCGCAGCGGCTTACGACCGATTCATTCTCCGGCGCCTCTCGCCTGCAACGACGGTTGCGGGCGGAACCATCATGGAGGTAAGTGAAGAAACACGGCGACTGCCGCGCAAGGAACAGGCGCACGATCTCATGGCCCAGCAGGCCTTTCTTGAAAAAAACGTTCCCTCGAGTGAGCAATGGGATGCCGGGCGAGTGGAGTATTTCCTGCTCCATGACAGGCCCATGGGAGCCTCTCCGCAGGAAATTTCGGCGGGAACGTTGCTGCCCATCGACACCATCCGCCGGATCATGCCTCGCCTGAATCGCGACAGCCTGGTGATTGCCTTGGAGGCAGAATATTTCATACATGCTCACAATTACCGGTCTTTCTATGACGCCGCGCGAGAACGGATCCTGCAGGCAAGCAACTCCAAGCAAACGATGAGTCTTCGGCGTGAGGAGCTGCGCCAGGAATTGAACTATCCCGCGCCTTTGTGGGACAGGCTGTTGCTGGAACTGGAACAGGCGGAGCTCATCCGTCCTCAAGGGCACAAAGTAGTGCTCCCGGCGGCAGCGGAGATGATGGATCAGGCTGAAGGCCCCTTGATCAGGCGTCTGCTCGATATATACGCGCAAACGGGCTTCAAATCACCGCGGCCTGATGAGCTGCCCGGCATGCTGAGCGAGTCCGAGGAAAAGATCCATCGGGTGCTCGAGCACCTGTTTGACCAGGGAAAGCTGGTTTCTGTTTCAAAAAACGTGGTTTTGAGTGCACAATCATTCCATCGGGCGCAAGCCCGGGTCGTCGCAATCATCCAGGAAAAAGGAGTGCTTAACTCGGCAGACTTTAAATATGAAATCGATTCCAGCCGAAAATATGCATTAGCCATCCTGGACTGGCTCGATGCCCGGCGTGTCACGCTGCGAATCGGCAACGACAGGAAACTGGCACCCGATTATCAGATACACCTTTTGTGAAATGTCCATGAAGATTACGCGCGAAAGAATCCTCCAAATTGTTCTGGGGCTCGCAGCAGTCATCTTCTTGATCGCCGGCAGCTACCGAGAGCACAAGGTCTACGACAAATCCAAGGAGGAGTTCGGGCTGCGGAGTTACACCGGAATAAGCGAATACAAACTGGTCGAGGATGCCACCTTCAGCGGCACGATTCGCAAATGGGGCGAGCTGTACAGCACTTACGATCGTGCTGTGCCGAAGGGTAAGATGGCTTGTCCTACTTGACAATGATATACCGGGCAGTCATGGCGGCTGCCACTCTATAGCCAATGCAAAAACGGCGTACGATACAATATATTTCTCTTCTGCTGCTGCATAGCTCGTGGGGCCCGGAATTGAAGTGGCTCTGTAATCCGGTTCTCAGCTGTCATTCGTGCGCGCTGTCCTGGTTCGCCTGCCCCATCGGGGTTTTCGTCCATTTCTCCGGATACCACGTTTTCCCTTTCCTGCCGCTGGGGATGGTCCTGCTGGCGGGTGTATTCCTGGGGCGGCTGCTTTGCGGCTGGGTATGTCCGTTTGGTCTGCTGCAGGATCTGCTTCACAAGATCCCTTCCGTCAAGGTCATCCTGCCGAATTGGACCAACTATATCAAGTATGCCCTCCTGTTTCTGGTGGTCATCCTGACTCCTTACCTTTGGGGTGAGAGCACGCTGTACTCCTTTTGCCGGCTCTGTCCCGCAGGCACTCTCCAGTCCAGCGTGCCGAGCGTGATTGCGGCGGGCTTTTCAACATTTCAAAGCGCGACCCTGGTGCGCTGGTTGGTGCTGCTGGCCATTCTGGTGTTCGCGATTGTGAGTGCGCGTTCCTTTTGTAAAGCGCTCTGCCCGCTGGGCGCCCTTCTGGCTCCATTGAACTACTTGAGTGTGTGGGCAATCAAAGCGCCCCAGGAAACCTGCCTGAACTGCAAAAAGTGCGATGCCGCCTGCTCGATGGATATCCAGCCCTCGGTCCGCATCAACCAGGGGATCCCTGCCAACCGCGACGCCGAGTGCATCGTCTGCCACGAATGCCAGACCGCCTGCATACACGAAAATAAAAGATAACAGTATTCTTAACCCGGATTATTCATGAATGTGCGACCAAAATGCAGTTTTGGACGCGGAAAAGCTCCAGCCTGCGTTTATCCGCGTCCAATTCTGTTGCTTTTCACGGGCGTGCGGTTCTGCTTTAATAATTCACGTTAAACCGGGAGAGGCGCAGCGCCTTTTGAGCCTCCATCTCCAACTCTCCGCAACTTCAACTGTGGTCCGCGCGCTATGCGTTGATCTTTTGGTCTCCATCAATGTCAATGCAACAGCAAAATAGGTGGATTCGGCGCGGCGGACTGGCTTAATATGTAATGAGATTACCGGGCACTGCTATTCACCTGAAGCCATCGGATATTGTGTGAGACCATGATTTCCAAAACCAAGAGAGTAGCTTTCACTCGCCTGTTCAGGAAACCTTCTTTTATTCTCTTTTTCGGCTGCCTGCCGGCATTGTTTATCGCTCCGGGCATATGCCTTCTTCACCTGCCCGCACAGGCTCAAACGCGGTCCACGGGGGCGGTTGTCTCCTTTCCCCTGAACTACGTCAAAAAAAGCACCGTTTTTCCCATCAGCCCGGGGAAGCAGGAAGTGAAATTCCGCAAGGAGCCGGATTTCGGCAGAGACAAAATCTTGCGGCGCGCGCTCGTGACCGGGCCTGACAAGAACGACTTCATGGGATTCGCCGTCAACTTCACGGAACGAACCCTATACCTGGACCTCAATCAAAATCTGGATTTGTCCGACGATCCGCAAGGCATCTATAAGGGAACGGGAGGCAGCAGCTCTCTCCAATTCAAGGATGTCCAGGTCAGTCTCCACAAAAACGGAGTGGATCGCTTCTATTCATTGGACTTACTTCTAATCAACGGAAACATCGCCTATCTCTATGTAACATCCTCCTACAATGGTGATATCGAGCTCGATGGCAGGAAATGGCGGCTCATGGTGCAGGACAATCTCGACGGGGAAATCAATCACCAGGACCGGTTCTCAATCAGTCTCATTGCCGGCAGTGCCGAAGATAGACAGCGGGGCCTGGCCTACGATGCGATGCCGGTCTCAAAGGACCTTTTTCTGTGCGGCCACAACTACCAGGTGGATTTCAGTTTTAGCGCCGGATCCGAGGCCTTCGCGCCCCTCACCGCCCATTTCACGGAAATCAATTCGCCCACGGGAGAACTGATCCTTGACGGTCAATTCATTCAGCGGTTGGTTCTTCAAGGGGAAGACGTGCTTGCTCTTGTGGATGTTTCAGCCCAGTCTACCGTTCTTCCGATCGGGAAATATCGTGTTCAGGCGATTTATCTGGAGTCTCCATTCACGAATTCCTTTAATGCGACCAGTTTAGATCAAATACCGCAGTTTTCCCTCGTCCCGGGCACTCCGTATCGCTTGAAGGCAGGCGGGCCATTGGAAAGTAGTGTTACCGCAGCGGTCAGCGGCAATGTCTTGAAAATGAATTATGTTTTGAGGGGGGCCGGCGGGGAACAGTACGCGAATGTCAATCCGGACCGCAGTAAGCCACCCCGATGGGCCATCTATAAAGGTGATCGCCAGCTGGCGAGCGGCAATTTCGAGTTTGGCTGAGGCGGAACCTGCGCGTACTCATGGCGAGTACCCTACTCTACTTCCGGCGATCTCAAGATTCTCACTTCGTACGACCTGGGCGCTTTGAGCCCCAGGCAATCGACGCCAGTCGTTGTTCATTGGCCCCTGATTAGAGTGCTGGCGCCTTGTCTACCCTTGCTCATCCTGTTGCCCTTCCTGCTTTTGAAACCCAATCGCCAAGCCAGGGCCTGGTCAGTGCTGGTTCCGTTCGGGGTGATCGTGGCGATCATGATTGCGGGCCAGTGGCTGCCATCAACGGGGCTGGCCGACGGCTTCGCCTATATGTATCCGTACATCGTCATGCTGGCAAGCAGCCTGGGCATCCTCGTCCTGTTGACCTACGCCATCCCTTCCGGGTCCTCCATAGCGAGATATCTGGTGGTTCCGGCGCTGGCTGTCTTGCCGGGTGTGTTGATCTTGTTATTCGTACAGGGAGTCGGACAGACTGAAAGTGCGATCCTGCTTACAGGTTACAGCCTGGTTTCAGTGGTACTGCCGCTCACTCTGTTCCTGGCGGGACGGCATTGCAGAAAACGCTGGAACCTGGGGCGTTTCACTGGATCGTTTCTGCGGTGGGATTTCATATTGGTGTCAGTGCTGAGCGTGCTTCTTGTGGCAGGCGCGATTCTGATGGCACCTCCTGCCGGGCATCAATGGTGGCGGGTGGTTTTGGCGTTTGTCGTTCTCGAGGTGTTTGCGACATCCCTGCTTTTTGCTCTTGTTTTCCCGTTTATTCTTACGGTTTTTCTAAGCCCACTATATCGTGAGCGGCTGACGGCAGCCTTCAAGGTGGAGCCGGTGCCGCGCCCGGAGCCGCCCATGATCGAAGAAGTTTCAGGATCGCCGGGCGATGCCGGGTAAGGGAAATGAAACCGCTGATGAATCCGGATTGAACACGGACGACTGTCTGCGTTCATCGGTGTTTATCGGCGGTTTTGTGATTGGCTTCCACCATCGGCACGGGCCGGCCATGAGGCATAGACACTGCGGATATGCTCGATGGCAGCGTTCCGGCGAAGATTGAACTGCCTCAGATATTCATTTCCAGCATAGTGGCGTTGCTCCGGTTTGGGGTTGGGGCCGTCCACTGCCACCATGTCGTGGTCGGGAAGACATCGATGCCACGAAAAATCCGGTGAGGTCTCCAGGTCGTCGGGAAACGTGGTGAACCAGCGCCACCACTGGCCGCTGATGAGGCTGCCCTTCCAATGAGCGGCAGCCTGGCCCGGTGTCGATTGACAGCCCGGCAGCGGAATGAAGGACTGAAAATCATAGACGAGCTGGTCTGGAGGCGGCGGATGCATCGGGTCGAACGGCTCAATGGATCCATCACCCTGTGCCGGCGCGAAGTCGGCATAGAAAGAATGCGCATAGAAATCGCCGATGGCATGAGCCGCAAGCGCGAAATCTGTCAGATCGCCCGTGGCCAGCCGGCGTCTGACGCGATCCCAGGCGGCGTCGATGTAGGCAAAGTCAAAATGATCGCGAGGATCATAGCGGAGAACATCGGTGTCCACCCAGAGACTGGCCCGCTTGACGCGCTCGAGGTCATCGTCAGGCATGCCGGCGAGAGCTTCATCGAATATGCTCCAGTGCACCTTCGCCGCGAATCGAGGCTTGTAGCTTTGCCAGAATTCACGATCTTTGCGGGTTCCGACGTAATCGGTAAGAGTCCTCGCCGCGGCGGATTCGGCGGCATGCAGTCTCCACACGTGATTCCTGTTGAAAACAAAATGAGGAACATATTCGACGTCGGGATGCTTCTGCCGCAGACGGATTGGCCGCGCCGGACGGGAAGGGTGCGCCCTGCGACCCTCATGAACCAGGGCCACCGGTTCCAGGAGTTCCCATGCACCTCCTTCGTTTTGATAGATGACCCACGCGTGATCCCAGCGCTCGGTCTTCTGCGGACCGGTGTGATTCACCACCGTTCCCAAGGCGACACGGAGGCAATAGGGGCTGATGCCACTGGCCTCGAGCAGGGCAGCCAGGAGAAACGCGAGATCCTCGCAGTCCCCTCCCCCCAGCGCCAGTGTCTCCTCGGGAAACAGCCACTGATCGAAACGGCGCGGAGACCACCGGTAGTGAAAACGGGACATGTATGCGGCGACTTTGGCCAGGCGCAAATCGAAGGTCCCTGATTCCCTCGAGAAAAAGCCTGCGCGTGCGGGGCCCGGCAACTCATCAATCAGCATTTCCAGGTGTTTTCGAACGACCGCATTATCCTCGATGGAGAGAAATTCACGGAGATCAATCGGATAGTGCTTGCGCTTGCCGCCGGGGAGGGTTCGGGAGGCCGGAATCACAGTATCGTGGACGATTTCGTCCCCCGCCCAATTCCATTTCTGGTAAGGACGCACATGACTGGTCTGCAAGCACATGATTTCCTGCCCCTTGAAAGTATTCCCTTTTCCGGGTATCCCCTGACTCTGTCGCGCTGAAAAGAAAAGTCGAACGGGTCCAAGTTATGGATTGTGAATCCCAGGTCACTGCTTGTTGAACACCGCCACGGATCTGACCCGCTAGCCCCGTGCGTCAGTGCTAATGCAGGTAGTGGTAAGCGTCTTGCCGTCCGGGGAAACCACGACGGTTTCCCTCACTCCGGGCCGCGCGTCCCCGCGCTACCTGATCAGGATCAGCGCCGTCTGCCGCTTTTCGAGGAAGGCCGCGCCGTTCTTCGTGAAGGCGGCATCCTGCTCGAGTGCAAACGTGACCTCCTGGTTGCCCCACTCGGGCACGTTGGCTTTGACATTCAGCTCGATCGAATGAACGGTGTCCTCATGCAGCTGGAAATCACCCAGGCCGGGGACCCCTTCCTGACGGTCCCAGAGCCCGACGATCGGCCCGGCTGCGTGGCCGTGAACGCCAAGAGGATGGGTGTAGATGCTCGGATTGAGGCCTTCAGCTTTGGCACGCGTCAGTGCCGCGAGCAGGATTTCGTTTCCGGTGCGTCCAGTCTTCATTTCGGCAAGATGGATGTCCTGGAGCCGGTTCCCCTGAGCCAGCCCGTCTTTCAATCCCCTCGGCGCATCGCTCTCACCATCCTTGAGGACGTAGGCCAGCTGCTGCGTGTCGGTGCAGAGCTTGAGGTACGTGATTCCGAAGTCGCAGTGGAGCATGTCCCCGCGGTGGATGACCTGGCTGTCCTTGTACGGGCTGTCTTTCGGCCGCTGGATGGAAATCGACGGCTGGAACCAGTTTGTCATTCCCAGTTGGCGCGTCCGTTCCCGCATCCACCACACCACGTCGTCAGTCGTGGTTATGCCGGGCGTGATCACATCGCGCGAGAACGCCTGGGCGATGAGGCCGTGGGCGATGGCAACGATCTGCGGGTAGACCTCCAGTTCCTCGCTCAAGCGGCGCTCGAGCCAGCGGATCGCGAGGCGCTCGGCCGGCTGCAGGCGCGCAACGTACTCGGCGGGAAGCGCCGAGACAAGCTTCTTTTTGAGCGTAGCCGTCAACCCGTCGCCGTAGTTGAAGGTGTCGGACTCGTTGATGCCTATCTTCTTCGGATTGCGCTCTTTGATGATCTCCGCCAGCCTCACCCACTGGTCGATTTTGTCCGGATTCCAGGCGCTCCGGTAGAGCAGCCCGATACCTGACCGGCTGACGGTGAGGCGCTCGATTCCTTCGGAGCCCTTGTCGAAGAACACCAGCATCGATGTGCGGCTCGCATAGAGCGACGTGAACGGCACCAGCGCGAAGAAGACGGGATCCTCGTTGTTTTCGCGGCAGATGACGAGCCACATGTCGAAGCCTTCCTGCCGCATCAGTTCCGGCAGGATCCGTTCCAGCCTGGTCTTGAGCCAGGCGTCATAAACCGCCGCCTGCGCCCGCAGCGTCAGGATCGCGGGGCGGTCTCCCGCGGCCACGGCATCGGCAGCGACGCCGGCCTGGGCTCTGGCAGCAAACTCAGGCCGGAGAGAAGCCGCGACCACGCCCATCAGTACCAGTACCGCCAGCCCGATTTTCCGAATATATGGGGACATCGACCTACCTCCCGGGAAGAGATTCAGGGACGATTGCCGTTGTGATCTCGACGGATAGCCTCAGTCTGTTGCTCAATATCGGTCTTTATGACCCATTTTTGCCAGTGTTTTTTGTGACTGAAAAGCAAGAGATCAACGCTGAGGGCGCAGAGAGGGGGGAGCGCGGGAGTGAGATGAGGAATGTTCTGCGCTCTCTGCCACCCTCGACGTCCGCCGCGTCGAGCCGTTGCGGCTCAATGTATCTACCCCCTCTTTGCCAGTTCGCGGACGGCACGACCGACGGCCTTGAGGTTCGGGACGTGCATTTCCTCGTATTCACGGGAGACGACAATGCCGCCGGCGCCGGCCTCGAAGGCCTTGAGGGTGGCCTCATAGATTTTTTCGGGATCGTCGGGCGGGCTGCCGGGGACATCAAAGCCGATGCCCGAATAGATTTTCGTTTTTCCGTTTGCCGCAGCCACGCTGCGCTTGGTCTCGCGGTAGACGTAATCAGGAGAAAAACCTTTTTGCGCTAGCTCGTCGACCTTCGGCTCGATGTTTCCGTCATAGCCGAAGAGCGCGTAATAGATCCCGAGCGATTGCTCGAGCGATAGTTCGCTCAGGATGGTCCGCCGAAAGCGGTCGAGATACCATGAGCGGATGCGCCCGCCAAGCACGCCGTGGTAGAGGATGAGCTTGATGAAATCAGAATAGGGGGCCATTTCCTCGTAGCTCATCTCGGCCCGGTAGACGATATCCCAGCTCGAGGGCTGATGGTCGACGTGCCAGCCGACCTGCGCCGAGGGCTTGATGGCTTTGATCGTGTCATACATGCCCTTCATAACGTCCTCGCGTGAGAGGCGGTACTGGTACTCCCAGGAAAGGATTTCCGGATAGCGGATCAAGTGCCGGAGGAAGACCGTGAAGACTCCTTCGGCGGGTTTGGGATCCCCCGCAATCCGTTTGCGCACGTACTCGTACAGTGTCCTGTAGCCTTCGCGCGCACGCTCGGGATCGATGCCCCTGGCCTTGCCGCGGGCGATGCAATGTTCGCAGAAGCAGGACGGCGGTGCATCGTTCCAGGGCAGGATGACGTTCATCAGCGGACCCATGCGCTCTGCGCCCCACTGGAACCCGTCCAGATCGTAGTTTCGGAACATGTCCTCGACGACGGCGGCCCAGAAGTTCTTGTAGTCGGGATTCGACCAGCAGCCCACGCCGGTGCGCTTGCCGTAGACATCGGTCGTCACGACGCCGGCAAAGTTCTCGATCGAGGCGCCGGAACTCTCCAGGATGCGCGCGTAAACCTTCATGCCGCGCCGGCGCGCCGGCTCTGCCATCTCGGTGAACAGGTCGCGGTTGGCGTACTCGAGCTTCGGATCCGTCGGCCGGACGCGCAGGCGGGTATTGCGGAAATACTGATCATGGTGCTTGACCCACACGGAAGGCAACGGGCTGCGATTCACCCGCGGAGGCTTGCCGTGATCGTTCGCCAGCGCGCTGGCCGGCTTGCGCAGGTCGGCGTGAAAAGCATGGCTGTAAGTAAAGACGGCGTTGATGTCCGCAGTTTCCTTGATCAGGTCGAGACAGGACTCGATGCCTTCGTCGAGCATGGTGTGCGGGCCCATCTGAATACCGTTAAAAAGGGCCCGCGGCGCTTGGTTGGTCGACGCCCCTGGACTACTGGCGGTGCCGGGCCTTTGCTGGACCTGTGCCGATCCAGACCGGCCGAAGCCCGCCTCGGCCGCGCCAAACGCAAGAGCGAAACCCCGCACAAAATCACGCCGGCGCATCGCCGGCCTTCCGGACGAGAATCTTGTTTGCCTGGTCATAGAGGCCCCACTGAGATTGAGAACGACAATATGCCAGAACGGGGGCACAAAACTCATTTAAATTGTGAGCGGCATCGGCATCGATTGACGCCGTGGTAGGCTGCTGCTAGCATGAAAGTTTCTTTCGCGCCGGCCGCGATGGTTTTCAAAGAGATCGCCGGTGAGCAGGAGTGTTGCATGAACAGCCCGCCATGCGCCCGGGGCACACCCTGCGACGCATGAAAATCGGGGCGGTGTTGGGAGACATGGGGCGGGTCGCGTCTGGCAGCTGCGCCCGGCAAAGTCTGTTTTCGGAGCAGGGACTATACTGAAGGAGAATGGCATGATTCCGCGAAAAATTACGTGCCGGATATCCGGCTACGCCATGCTGTTGGCTTGGACTTTTGGAATCGCAGCGGCCGGGGCTGACCAGGGGACAGCTCAGAAGCCATCCTCGACGCAGGCCGCAACGCCCGCCAGGAGCGAATCGGCTGTCCGACCGCCCGAGCTGAAAATCCAGCCGCATTCGTTTGCGAACGGCTTGCAGGTCTTGATGTTCGAGGATCACTCGGTGCCGGTAATCAATCTCCAGGTGTGGTATCACGTCGGTTCCAAAGACGAAAAGACGGGGCGCACCGGTTTTGCCCATATTTTCGAGCACCTGATGTTCAAAGGCTCGGCGCACGTGGGGCCGGACGAGCACTCGCGCATCGTGGAGGCCGCAGGCGGCTTCGACAACGCCTACACCAACGACGACGTCACCGTCTATTGGGAAACATTCCCTTCAAACTACCTCGAGCGCGTCATCTGGCTGGAAGCCGATCGCATGGGCAGCCTCAATGTGGACGAGGCCAACTTCAAGTCCGAACGCGAGGTGGTGAAGGAAGAGCGCCGGGTCGGCGTCGAGAACTCCCCCTATGGCCGCGTCGAAGAGGATCTCGCCGACGCCGCCTTCACCGTGCATCCCTACAAGCACACCACCATCGGCAGCATGGAAGATCTGAACAAAGCCTCCCTCGAGGATGTACGCGAATTTCACGGCATTTACTATCGCCCCGACAACGCCACCATGATCATCGCGGGCGACTTTGCTCCCGCGCAGGCGATTGCATGGGTTGAAAAGTATTTCTCCGGCATTCCCAAACCCAGCGCACCCATCCCGCGCGTCACCGTCCAGGAACCGGCCCAGAAGGCCGAGCGCCGCCTCAACAAATGGTATGGATCGCTTTCGCCGCTTCAGGCAATCGTCGCCGGCTATCACATGCCTGCTCAGTTCACCCCGGATTCATATCCGCTCATTCTTGCTTCCAATATCCTCTCAGGCGGGGAGAGCAGCCGGCTCTTCAGAAAACTGGTCTACGAAGATCAGATTGCCGTGCAAACTGCCGGCATGGGTAACTTCACCGAACACCCGAACCTCTTCTACGCCGTCGCACTTCTCAACCCGGGCAAGAGCATCTCAGCCGGTGAGAAAGCTCTGGAGGCAGTCCTTGAGCAGATGAAGACCCAGCCGGTCGATCCCATGGAACTGGAGAAGGCCAAAAATCAGCAGATTTCAGGCGACATCCTCGGCCGCCGCTCCTTGCAGCAGAAAGCCGATGCCATCGGCCGCGCCGCTGTGATCGGCCGGGATCCAAACCTGGCCAACGTTTCCCTCGAGAGCTTTCTGCGCGTCACTGCCGCCGACATCCAGCGCGTCGCGCACCAGTATTTTGACAAATCCCAGCGCACCGTTTTATTGATCGAGCCGCCCAAGCCGGCGGCCAGGTAAGAGCGGGAGGACTATTTATTATGAACAATAATTCCTTTTCTCGAAGAACGATCGGAATTTTGCTGCTGGGCGCCTTATGGATTGCGGCGTGTTCTCGACCACAGCAGCCCCAGAGTGAATCGGCATCCAAGAGCGGCATGCAGACGAAAGGCACGGGCATTGTTCCTCCGGGAATGAAGCTGGCTGCGCAAATGCCCGCGGCGGCGCCGGCAAAGCCCTATACATTTCCCAAAGCAGCCACGCGCACACTCGAGAACGGCGTGCAGACGTTCGTCGTTTCCGACAACGAACAGCCGATGGTGACGGTGCGGCTCGTGCTCACGGGTGCCGGATCGGTCAACGACCCCACCGGCAAGCCCGGTGTTGCCGCTACGACGGCCGACCTGCTGACACAGGGTACTGCCTCACGCTCGGCTCAGCAGATTGCGGAAGCGATCGATTTCGTGGGTGGTGCGCTCAGCGCCAGTGCAGACAACGACGGCGCCTATTTGACCATCAGTGTCGTGAAGAAGGATTTCGGGTTGGCCATGGACCTGCTCTCGGACATTCTGCTCCGCCCCGCGTTCAAGAAAGATGAGTTGGAGCGCCGGCGCCAGCAGGCGTTGTCCAATCTCCAGGTTCAATACTCCGACCCGGGCTATATTGCGGAGGTCCTGCTGGAGCGGATTGTTTATGGACAGCATCCTTATGGCCTGCCCGGCAGCGGCACGCCGGACTCGCTCCAGAAGATCGCGCGCGATGATCTGGTGCGTTTCTGGGAGGCACATTTCGGGCCGGAAGGCGCTCTTCTCGCCTTCGCCGGTGACATCACACCCGAAGCAGCATTTGCAGCCGCGGACAAGTACCTCGGCAAAGGCGCTTGGCCCGCGCGCGGCGCCAAACCGGGCGCCCCTCCGGCTCCCGAGCCGACTCAGGGCATGCGCATCGTGTTCGTGGACAAGACCGACGCCAACCAGAGCCAGATCCGCATCGGCCGCCTCGGCATCCGGCGCAACAATCCCGATTACCTGCCGCTCTATGTCGCCAACCGGATATTCGGCGGCGGATTCAATTCCCGTCTTTCGACAGAAGTCCGCCAGAAAAAGGGTCTGACGTACGGCGCCTATTCCAGTTTCAACAGCTACCTGCAGGCGGGTGATTTTTCCGCTTCCACCTTCACGCGTACGGAGGCCACGGTCGAGGCAGCCAAGTTGATGGTGGACCTCATCGCCACAATGTCGACCGGTGCGCTCGGTCCGAATGAGCTTGACTTCGCGCGCGACTACATCGCCGGCGTGTTTCCCATCCAATCCGAAACCGGCGAGCAGGTGGCTTCGCGAATCCTGGCCGTAGCCCAGTACAATCTGCCTGCGGATTACAACGACACCTACCAACAGAAGGTGCTCGCGGTAAGTCCGGCGCAGATCAAAGAAATGGCGGGGCGCTATTTTGATGCGTCCAATCTGGTCATGGTTCTGGTCGGCAACGTCAAGGAATTCCGGGAGGCGATCAAGAAGGAATTTCCAAAAGCCCGCTTCGAAGAGCTGCCCTTCGAGAAAGTAAACCTGCTGGCGCCGAATCTGCGACGTCAATGATGGGGTCTTCAATCAGGGCTTCGGATCAATCATATGGCTATGGAATACGCACTCGACGGCAGGCCGGTTCTTGATTCTGAGTTCCGCAGGCGACGTGTGATCAACTGGATGTCGCTTGGATTTCTCTACGCATGCTTTTACATGACACGGTACAACTACACTGCGGTAGTGCCGGTCCTGGCGGATTTCTTCGGCTGGAAAAACACGGAGCTGGGTGTTTTCGAAACGATCATGCCGCTGGTATATGGACTTTCTGTGGTTTTGAACGGACCTCTGGCTGACCGGATCGGAGGCAAGCGAGGGTTTCTCTTCGGCGCCATTGGCGTGGCTTTCATGAATCTGCTCTTCGGCATGGCGAGCCTCGCCGTGGTGTCCCCGGCAATCTGGGCAGGGACGGGCCTCGCGCGCCACGTTGCCACCCCCGCGATGTTCAAGTTCGGTTTGTCCGGCGGCATGATTCTCACCCTCATGGCCATCGTCTGGGGCCTGAACGGTTATTTCCAGTCCTTTGGCGCGCTTTCTATTGTCAAGGTAAACGCGCAATGGTTCCACGTGCGTGAACGCGGCACTTTCGCCGGAATATTCGGCGTGTTGATCCGTATGGGTTTGCTGCTGGCATTTCAGGGTGTGCCTCTCATCCTGCTCGCATTCCAGTGGCAGTACACGTTCTGGATCCCCGGAGCATGTGTCGTCGTGCTCATCGTCATCAACTATTACTTCATGGAAAATTCCCCCAAAGATGCGGGATTGGGTGATTTCGAGACCGGCGATGACATTGAGGATGATGACAGCAAGCCATCATCCCTCAAGTTCGTGCTGCGGAAGGTCTTCGCTTCACGTGTGATGTGGATGATCGCGCTGGGATCGATGATGATCGGCTTCGTGCGCCGGAGCGTGGTGGATGCGTGGTGGCCCAAGTACTTTGTAGACTTCCACGGTGCCGATGATACGCTGTTCGTGACCTATCTTCCTTACATCGTGGCAACGTGGGGTATCGCGTTGGCCGGTATTCTGGGCGGATTCGCGTTTGGGATTGCTTCTGACCGGAGATTCGGAGGGCGGCGAGCTCCGGTAATTACGTTTGGATTTATCGGTATGGCGATCTTCCTCGCCCTTTTCGGTCTCTCGGATCTCCTCAGGTTCGGTCCAGTTGCTGCTGCCTGCTTTCTGGTTCTTCTCTCATTCTGTGTAAATGGCGCGCACGGCATGATCGGCGGCGCTGCTTCGATGGATTTCGGTGGCAAGAAAGCAGTGGCGACTGCCGCAGGACTGTTCGATGGCATGCAATACCTGGCCGGCGCATTTGTTGGCATCGGGGTCGGGTACATCACTGTAAACTGGGGCTGGGAATCATGGCACTGGGCGCCAATTCCATTCGCTCTGGCCGGCGCATTGGTGATGTCGCGCCTGTGGAATGTAATGCCCAGGGGCAGGCGCGTGCAGTGATTGCCCTGATAAAAAACCGGGATGTCCCTGCTTTTAATGCTTTATGATCCTCCACAGCTTCGCCGTTGCGCGCCCGAGTTCCACGTCTATTAATTTCGGATCGAGAGTCTTTTCCGGCACGTTCTCAAAGACGGCATACGGGATCCTGCATCCTCTCACCTCGATGAAGTTGGGGTCGCCGGCCTCGAGCTGGTCCCAATCGTTGGTCTTATAGTAAAACTCCATTTTTTCATCGGGCAGCGAGTGGTAGAGGATCGAATCCTCCTCGCCTTTGCGTGCACGGCGGCGGTTCTTGCGCACCGACTCCTCGTAGGTCACGCGGATGTACAATAGCGCCGCCTTGCCGAGCATTTCATCGGAAAGGAATGATAGCGCATGGCGGATGGCATCATCGCCTCCGCGTGCAAACTCCACGAGCGTCGTCAGCCTGTCGTGATAGGCGGGATCCTTCACGGTTTTTTTCCTGTAGTCCAGCGCAAGACGTTTGATGTACAAGTCCCAGATGTACGGATCCTTGAACCAGTATTTCTCATCGCTCCAGACACGTTCCCTGCCCATTTGAGTCATCAGATCATCGAGTTCAAATGTTTCCCAGACATAGCGAAAATCATCGAGCTCCTCAAAGTTGGCAATGTGGTATTTCTCGAGGCGCACGATCGGGTCGCAGCTTTTGAGGAAATCAATGATCTCGGATTTGCCCGCCGCCGGCCGGCCGGTGATAATCAGAATCGGGAAATGGTTATGCATAGTCTCCTTTCGGTTCCGGATCACGATTACTCTTATGACATCTATATCACACCACCGTCGAGTTGACATCAAACTGTGCTTTCTATAGCATGGCCGCCGGGCTGGGCGGCCATATTTCGAGCATGACAGACGGCGAACGGATCCGATTTCAATTGAATGTCAATATGGTTATGGGGGCGCAGGCCACGCTGGACCTACTCTGAGTGCTCGACGCTCGCGGAAACAGTATCCGCTGGATCATGATCTGATGCCGCCGGCATAGGGGCCGGCACCTCTACGAGGGGAGAACTCATGCCACAAGCTGTCAAACCCGAGACCGTCGCACAGGTCCAGCCGTTCCCAAGCTCGTTCTGGACCGCCAACGTCACCGAATTGTTCGAGCGCGCCGCATATTATTCGATGGCGAGCTTCGTCGTCATCTACCTGGGGCAGCTGGGATTTGGAGAATCCTGGCCGTCTTTCCTCAATTCCACGGTGCTTTGGGGGCTGGTCTATTTCCTGCCGATCCTCTCGGGCACGATCGCGGACCAGATCGGGTTCCGCCGCGCTCTCCTGATCGCATTCGTGCTGCTTTCGCTCGGCTATCTCCTGATGGGATATCCGGTCTGGTTTGGCGGCAGCAAGCTCGCACCGACGATCGCCAAAGAGGTCACAGCGAGCACACGCGACGTGGTAGCCGTCGTGGCCGCGATCCTGTTGATCGGCATCGGCGGATCGGTGGTCAAGCCGTGCATCTCGGGGACGGTGCAGAAGACCTCCGGAACCAGGGCCACCCTCGGCTTCGCGATCTTCTACATGGTCATCAATATCGGCTCCCTGTTCGGGCGCGGCACGGCGTTCGTCGTGCGCTCGGGCTCGAGCACCCAGACGGTGCTGATGGTGGTGGCGATATGCACCCTGGCGGCGGCCGGCCTGGTATCGCTGGTCTACTGGACGACCAGGGCGAACAAGGCGAAGATCAACGTCTGGATACCGACGTTTGGCTTCCTGCTGATCGTCGTCGCAGCAGCCATGGCTATTAACGGGATTTTCGGCGCGCGTGCGGCGGAGCGCGCCGGCATCGATCCGGCCCAGCTGTCCTACATCTTTGCCGTTGCCGCCGTTGCCGCCGCCGTCGCCTTCTTTGTCGTGCTGATTGCCTACCGCGAGCCGGCAGCTGCTGCCGGAACACCGGTCAAGCCCAAGCGCTCGGTCGGCCGCATCCTGGCAGACATGGTGCTGGTTCTGGGCAGTCTCCGGTTCTCGCTGTTCCTGGTGGTGATGGCCGGATTCTTCTTCATCTATAATCAGGTCTACAACGTGATCCCGCTCTATGCCAAACGGGTCGTCGAGTCGAATCCCGCCATGGATCTCTACACCGCAGCCAATCCCTTTGTGATTGTCTGCCTGCAGCTGCTGATCTCGCGCACCTTCGGCAAGATGAAGCCCATTCGCTCGATGATCGTCGGCACCCTGATCATCAGTGTGGCCATGATCATCAATCTGAGCCCGCTTTACACCGCGGGCGGCATTCGCGCGATCGTCGCCAACTGGCTGCCGATCGCGTCGGTGTTCATCATCCTTACGGTCGCCCTGATCGCGCTCGGCGAGTTGTTCACCTCGGCGCGCATGTACGAGTATATCGGCGCGCTCGCACCCAAAGGGCAGGAGGGGCTGTTCCTCGGTTATGCCAACCTGCCGCTGGCGCTCGGTTCCATGGTCGGCGGCCCGGTCGGCGCCTACATTTTCAACCGGATCATGGCGAAGAATGCCACCAAGCTGCCGAATGGTTTGCTCGAGCTCGAGCAGACCCAGAACATGCTCGGGTGGCTGATCCTGATGGCCATCGGCCTGGTTTCGGCCGCGGCGCTGTGGCAATTCAACCGGTGGCTAGAGCGGCCTCAACGGCGCGCGCAGAGGAGGGATGAGCTGCGCCAGCCCTCCCAGCCCCCAGCAGCCACTCAGGCGAGGCCCCCCGTTGCCATATCCATGGTTGGGGGCATCAGTTTCGTATTGGCCGCGTGGTCGCTCGGTGCTGCCGCGCTTCTCGCATGGAACACTTTGGATCGCTTCGACGCCATCTCTCGTCGCGAAGTGATATCGGGATGCTTCATCGCTTGCGGTCTGCTCGGCTGGACTGCCCTGCAGGCAAGTGTCGGGCTCCAGATGTTGAGAAGGAGAAGTTGGGCACGCGGCGTCTTCATCGTAGCATTCCCGACGTTGTGGGCGCTATCGGCGGCATGGTTCACTCCCGCGGCCCTGACGGCCAGCGCAATCTCCTGGTTGCTTGGCCTGGCACTCCTGACACGAGCTTCGGCGATCGAGTTCTTCGGCGAAGACTAGCCCGTGCGGAACCGGCTCGTCATCGCCCGGAGGAAGGAGGCAAATATGGTACATAAGCATGATGTCAGCTTCAGCAGAAGGGATTTTGCCCGGCTCATGGCGGCAGGGAGTGCCGCCTCGATACTTCCGGCAACTGCCATCGCGAGCCTGAAGCCGTTGCCCCTCCCACCGGTGCCGGCCGTCCCGGACGAGTCGTTCTGGACGTCCGTCCGGCAACAGTTCCTCATGCCCCGTGATGTGACCGTTCTGTGCGCGGCGAATCTCTGCCCGACACCCGCGCCCGTCATCGATGCGCTCATCAACACAACCCGCGACATCGACCGTGATCCCGGCGCCGAGAATCGCCGGAAGTGGGGCGAGGGCCGGGAAGCAACGCGCCGCACGCTCGCCGCGTTTCTCAATGCCGCACCGGAGGAGATCGTCATCACGCGCAACACCTCCGAAGGCAACAACATCGTGTCGAGCGGGATCGATCTGAAACCGGGAGACGAGGTCCTCCTGTTCGCCGACAACCATCCAAGCGTCAACACAGCGTTTCAGGAGAAGGCCAAGCGCTTCGGTTTCACGACCAGGGTTGTCGATCTCGTCGACATGCACCCCGGGCCCGAGTATTACGTCGATGCTTTCCGGAAAGGCATCGGTCCGAACACCAGGCTTCTGGCCTTCACGCACGTGACCGGCTCAGTCGGCGATCTTTTCCCGGCGAAGGAGATCTGCCGTGCTGCGCGGGAGCGCGGCGTGCTGACGCTCGTGGATGGCGCGCAATCCTTCGGCGTTCTGGACATCGACCTGGCCGACATGCAGCCGGATTTCTTCACCGGCAGCGCGCACAAGTGGCCGTGCGGGCCGAAGGAGTTCGGCGTGCTCTACATCAACAGGAAAGCCGAGTCCCGCATCTGGCCGAGCATCATCAGTCTTTACGCAGGCGAGGTGGGTGCATCGAAACGGTTCGAAGCCCTCGGCCAACGAGACGAAGCCGGCTTCATCGCGTTCGGCGAAGCGCTCAAACTTCAGAACAAGATCGGGCGGAAAGTCATTGAGGCTCGATCGCGCGAGCTGGTGCAGAGATTTATCGAAGGGCTCAAGAAGATCAATGGCGCGAAGGTCTGGACTCATCCGGCGCCCGAGCGTTCGGCCGCCATCCTCACCTTCTTGCCGGGCGGCACCGATCCGGCGAAACTTGCCGCCGCGCTCTACGAGAAGGAGCATATCGTAACGAACGCGCGCGGCTCGGGTGTGCGCGGCGGCATCCGGCTTTCACCGCATTTCTACGTGCTGCACGAGGAGGTCGACCGCACGCTCGCGGCCATCCGCAGGTACATGGCCGGCATGTAGCCGTTGCATTTCGAAGCGCAAAGGGGACTGTCCCCATTGCGCGCGGCTCGCGCGGCCATTCCATTGGCAAAGGAGCAAGGGAGTGTTCAGTCTGCCCGACGGTGTGAAGAAGATTACGGTTTTTGGCGGGCGCCACCCGGTGGCAGGAGACGCCGAATACGCGGAGGCATTCAGGCTCGGATCGCTGCTCGCTGCCGCCAACTATGCCGTCATGAGCGGCGGATACTCCGGCGTCATGGAGGCCGTCTCCCGCGGCGCGATCGAAGCCGGCGGCACGGCGATCGGCGTTACCATGGAGATATTCGGAAATCTCGCGCCGAATCCTTTCCTGACCCACGAGATTCGATCGCGCAATTTCTTCGAGCGCCTTGAAATTCTTGCCTCCAACTCGAGCGGCTTCATCGCGATGCGCGGGGGCATGGGGACCTTGACCGAGATCAGCCTCATCTGGAATATGCTTCAAACCAAGACCATGCCCGACAAGCCGGTCATCCTGGTCGGGAGGTTCTGGAAGTCCTTGCTCCAATCCGTGGCGGGACATCTCGTGATCTCCCCGGAGGAACTGGAGATCTTTCATTACGTCGACAGTGCGGACGAGGCTGTTGCCCGCCTCAGTTCCCTTGATTTCGGCAGATCCGATCCCATCGAAAGCGAAAAAAGAAATTGAACTGGAACCCAAGCGGGCGTATTTTAATGCGCACGGGGTTGGCGGTGGGTACCGACTGTCACCAGCCCTAGAAAATATCGAGGAGAAAAAAACAATGGCTGCACTTGCTGTGCTTGGTGGATTGGTTGGTGGCGCTGTAATATTGGCTACGATACGCTCGAAACGCAATGCTAAGAAGCCAACTCATATTCAGACGTTCAAGATCCAGTAACTAGCCTTACGAACATGCCATCAAGAGGGCCTGTACCGAGCGATCGGTAGAGGCCCTTTCTATTTTCAAGAGCATGAGGAGTGGAGCATGAGAATCGCGGTGATGGCAACGGGCGGCCTGGGGGGCTACTACGGCGCCCTGCTCGCGAAGAACGGCCACGATGTGGTCTTTATCGCGCGCGGCGCTCATCTGATCGCGATGCGCGAAAACGGGCTGGCGGTCAGGAGTGTCCATGGCGATCTATCCATCAGGCCGGTGCAGGTCACGGACGATCCCAGGACGATAGGCCCCGTGGATTGGGTCCTGTTCACCGTGAAGACCTATGACACCGAAGCGGCTGCCCGGGCGATTCAGCCGATTTTGGCCGACGACACGGCGGTCGTGACCTTTCAGAATGGCGTCGAGGCGCACGAGCAGATCGGCGCCATCATCGGCATGGAGCACGTGCTGGTCGCGCCGGTCCAGATCGTTTCGAATGCGGTCGCACCCGGAGTCATCGAGCAGCGGAGCCAGTTTCGTCTCATGACGATCGGCGAAGCGTGTGGGGGCGTGACGCCGCGCGTCCGGCGGCTCGTCGCCGAATTCAGAGACGCCGGCATGGAAGCCTCTGCAACTGCAGACGTTCTCACACCCCTCTGGCATAAGTTCGTTTTCATTGCCTCCATCGCGGGATTGAGCTCGCTCGCCCGAACCGAGCCGTACGAGCTGCTTCAGCTCGCCGAAGCGCGCGCCACGCTGCACGCTGCCATGGAGGAGGTCCACGCAACCGGCGAAGCGCTTGGAGTCAGGATGGACGCCGACATCGTCGAGAGGCAATATCAGTTCTGCCTGAGACTGGGCCCGGGACAGAAAGCCTCCATGCATCTGGATCTGGAACAGGGCAAGCGTCTGGAAATCGATGCCATGAGCGGCGCGATAGTCCGCCTGGGTGCGGTGCAAGGCGTGCCGACGCCTGTGCACCGGACGATCTATGCGGGTCTGAAAATGATGGACGAGCGAGCCAGGCGGAAAACGGCAGATGCACCCGGATCCCGATAGATGTTATATATGTTCCTCTACGTGGCACTGCGTTCACCTGCGGTTCACCGGAGCTGAGAGGAAATCATGACCAGGATCAATATCTTCCGCGACTACCCCCGCACCTTCTGGATCGCCAACGTCATGGAGCTGTTCGAGCGGGCCGCTTACTATGGGCTGAATTCCATTCTCGGGGGCTATCTCACATTGGCAGTGGCCGAGGGAGGACTCGGCTTCAACACCCAGGCGGTGGGTTTCCTGCAGGGGATCGTCTATGCGTTCACCTATGTCCTGCCGATCCTGGGAGGGGCACTTGCCGACCGCTACGGTTACCGGCGGGTGCTGCTGGTTGCCTTCTCCTTGCTGGCGACCGGATACTTCGCGGCCGGCAACATGTCCAGCTATGCGCTCGTCTTCCTCTTTCTGCTCGTCATGGCCACCGGCTCCGGCCTTTTCAAGCCGATCATTTCGGGCACCATCGCCCGGACGACCGATGAGCGCACCTCCGGACTCGGCTTCGGCATTTACTACTGGATGATCAACCTCGGCGCTTTTCTCGCTCCCCTGGTCGTGAGTGTCCTCAAGGGGTTCTCATGGCAATACGTCTTTACCGCCTCGGCGGCCTACTGTGCGGCAATGCTGCTTCCCGCCTTATTTCTTTACCGGGAGCCGCCGCGGCCGGTGAGCACCAAGAAGCTGGGCGAGGTCCTGGCCGGGGCGGCCGAGGTGCTCGGCGACGCCCGCTTCATGCTGATGGTGGTGGTTTATTCCGGGTTCTGGATCCTGTATTTCCAGAACTTTGGCACGGTCCTGTGGTATCTGCGCGACGTCATCGACAAGGAGCCGGTCAGTACCGCAATCACAGGCCTGCTGCATGGAATCGGTCTTCCCTGGAGCTTTCAGTTCGACATCGAACACGTAACCGCAATCAATGCGGGCACCATCATCCTGCTGCAGGTGCTGGTGAGCCGGATCGTCTCCGCCCGCAAGGCGCTGCCTACCATGGTGACGGGCATGTCGATCGGAGCGGCCGGCTTCCTGCTCCTGGCGCTCTCGCGCAATCCCTGGGTGTTCGTCGCGGGCATTGCGGTGTTTTCAATCGGCGAGATGACGGCGCATCCGAAGTACTACAGCTTCATCGGCCTGGTGGCGCCGCAGGATCGCAAGGCAGTGTATATGGGATACGCCTTCCTGTACGGCGTGTTCGGCTCGCTGCTGGGCGCGAACGTCGGCGCCCTCCTCTACGCGCGCATGATCGAGCCTGTGCTGCGCACGAATGCGATCGGGGGGCGATCCACTCTCTTCTGGCTCCTGTTTGCCGTACTGGACGTGTGCGCGGCGCTGGGACTGATTCTGTTTTTCCGGAAGTTCGGATCCGACACGGCGGATACCCGGCGGCGGGCTGCGCGCGCCATGAACGTTGCCTACGGCCTCATCGGGCTGCTTGGGCTGGCATTCCTGGTTTTGGGAGTAACCGCGCAGCCGATACAGTACCGCACCGTCGTACAGGCCGTCATCTTCCTGACTCTCGGCGTCGGCGGGCTGTGGATCAACCGGCACGGCGCAACGCGGGCCGTGCAGGCAGCTGCGTGACTTCACCACCGAATATACGAAACTCTTGAATCTCAGATAATAGAGTGACTGGATTCCATGGAAAGAGTGCCGTCCTTTCAGGGCTCATTTTTTCTCCGGCTCTCAACCCCGGCTCACGCCCGGGTCTACTCACTGACGCCCCTTTGGGGCCGGGAGTTTTATTTCCGTCACTATATTTCATGATCATCAATACTTTCGCGTCTTTCGTGCACTGGGCGGATTGAATTCTTCCCGGCGATTGTTGAGAGAATGGCCATCGAGCCGCAGGATTTTCATCAATTATATTACTGCCTGGCCTGTATCCCGCGGATTGCTCCCTCGACAAGCGCATATGCGGCTCTTAGAGAAATCTTATCCTGATCCCTGTCGGCCGGATAGGACGCGATCCCGAGCGCCGCGGCCTTTTTGTACTGGAACATCGTCGTGAGCGCACCGGCAAGCTCGCGGCTCGCAGGCCCCCCGGCGACGGTCAGCGAATGGCCTGAAACCTCCTTCGGATCCAGCACGTCCATATCGATGTGGATATAGATCAGGTCGGTCAAGTCGCTCAGCCGTTTCATCTGTTCGTGGATTTTCTGCGACGACCGGCGCAGGTCGGCGACGGGTATCATCTCGATTCTGTGCCGATCGAGCAGTTCCTGCTCGAGTGGATCCACGTCTCTCACGCCGGCCATCACGATGTAGCTGAAGGGTAAGGCGGGATCGAGACCGGACTGCAACCGGAGGCGCGTCAGGCAGAGACCTGCAGCGACGGCAACCGGCATGCCGCCGAGCATGCCGCTCAGCGTAGTCTCCGGGATATTGAAATCGGCGTGGGCGTCAATCCACACCAGACCGACCTTCAACGGCCGGGTGGTCGGCCCTGAGTGCTGCAGGCCTGCAAGCATACCCATCAACCCGTTGCAGTTCGCGAGCAGGCCGACCGGGAATCGGCCTTCCTTGAGGCTGTCGGCGACGATTCTGCCGAGGTGCCCGTTCGCGAGTCCCATACGCTGCCATGCGCCGTACTCTTTTTCCTGCTCCGCCGTCAACCGGGCGTTGCGCGGCGGCGCCACGTCGCAGCCCAATCCGGCCAGCATCTCCGCCAATCCTGCGCGCTCGAGGGCATCCGGACCCGGCGAAAGCTCCGCCTCCTCGCGCGACCCGGAATAGGCATTCTTGACCAAGGCTACCTTCACGGATCCGGGCGATTGAGCCGGGGAGATCGTTGAACCCATTGCGATAACGCCGAGCACCCACAGGATCAGCTTCATGGTTTCCTCCTCCGGCCGAGTATAGCTCTTCTGCTCAAGAAATGTCCTCCGTTCCACCTGGAGCGTGGCAGAATTCCGCTGATTTCCTGTCCGATCGGTGCTATTCTGCTGCGACCAAGGAAGAGCGAGTTACCATCGCTAGATTCAAATACCTCAGACATTCCGCGCATTGGAGGGAGTTATGGGTAAGCAGAAATTTCGGCGAACGCTGAGGATGACGCTCATATTCGGCGTCGCGTTTGCCCTTGCTGTCGGCGCCGGCGCATTTCAGGCACGCAAGCAGACCCGCCCGGCTGCGGTGCAGGCGCAGGTGCAGAAAAATGATGATGACTACACGAAGCGGATCCTGGACGCCACACCGGACAAGCGGATTTTGACCGAACTGGTCGATCACATGCCGCTCTCGGCAACAGTCCCGTCCCCGCTGGCATTTTTCAAGTACGTGCCCGGTGAGAACAACAGGCTTACGTATCACAAGGACATCGTGGCGTACTACGAGGCGCTCGACAAGGCGTCGGACCGAGTCACGATGTGGGAGATCGGCAAGACCGACGAAGGGCGTCCCATGGTCGCGCTTGCAGTCGCCGATGAAGCGACGATCAAGTCGCTCGAAAAATACAAGCAGATCACGGCGCAACTCACAGACCCGCGCAAACTGACCGACGCTCAGGCCCGGCAGCTCATCCAGACCGGCAAGCCGATCTACTACATAACCGGCAGCCTCCATTCGAGCGAGGCCGGCAGCCCGGAGATGCTGATCGAGCTGGCCTTCCGCCTGGCGGTCGAAGAGACTGCGTTCATCCAGCAGATCCGCAACAACGCCATCGTCGTCATCACGCCGGTGAGCGAGGTCGACGGTCATGAACGATATGTAGACAGCCGGCGCGCGTCGGAGGCCGGCCAGCCGTCATCCTTCGTGTATTGGGGCCACTACGTCGCGCACGACAACAATCGCGACGGGATCGGCAAAGGCCTCGTCCTGACTCAAAACATGCTGAAGGCGTTCCTCGACCTGCATCCTCAGGTCATGCACGACCTGCACGAGTCGGTAACGCTGCTCTACACGTCCACGGGCACCGGCCCATACTATCCGGAGATCGCGCCCGTCCTGGTGACCGAGTGGTGGTGGCTCGCGCAGACGGAGATCATGGAAATGACCAAACGCGGCGTGCCCGGGGTGTGGACGTACAACTACTATGACGGCTGGGTCCCGAACTACATGTTCTGGATTGCGGTCACGCACAACTCGATCGGCAAATTCTACGAGACTCAGAGCTACGGAGGCGGCGGTGGCGGTGGCGGCCGTGGCGGTGAGGCCCCGGCCGCCGGGCGCGCGGGAGCTCCCCCGGCGGCCGCAGCCGCTGCCGGCCAGCCGCCGGGCGAGGCCGCGCAAGCCGGCGGCCGTGGACGAGGCACCGGTGCGGGGCAGAGCCGCGAATGGTACCGCCCTTTCCCGGTGCCGCCCGGAGGTGTGCAGTGGAGCGGCCGTGAGAACATCAACATGCAGGAGTCGGCGATCCTCTTTGCGATCAACGCGGTCGCGAAAAACCGGGAATTGTTCCTCGAGAACTACTACATCAAGAACAAGATGATGATCGAACAGGGCAAGACGCGGGCTCCGTACGCCTATGTGGTTCCCACACAGCAACGCCGCCGCGTCGAGGCCGCCGACCTGATGAATCACTTCCGCCGCGAAGCGGTCGAGGTGCACACCGCCACCGCGCCGTTTGCGATTGGCAACGTCCAGGTGGCAGCCGGAGACTACATCATCCGGCTCGATCAGCCGTATGGCGGCCTGGTCAATACGCTCCTCGGCGTGCAGTGGTACCCGGAACAGAATCCGCGTCCGTACGACGACACAGGCTGGTCGTTGCCGCTGCTGCGCAACGTGCAGACTTACCGTATCGAAGACAAGAGCATATTCGACAAGCCGATGGCGCTGGCTGCAGCCGATTTCAAGGTGCCCGGAACGATTACCGGCAGTGGCAGCACGATCGTCATCGATCACACCACCGACAACACCCTCGCCACGTTCCGTTTCGCCAATGCCAAAGTGAAGATGTCGGCGGCCGAGCAGGCGTTTGACCTGGGTGGCCACCACTTTGCCCCCGGGGCATTCATCATTCCGAACGCCGACCGCGCGGCGCTCGAGCCGCAGATCCGCGATTTTGGACTTTCGGCCTGGGCGACCGACACGCCCCCCGGCGTGCCGATGCATGACCTCGACGTGCCGCGCATCGGCTATCTCCACTCCTGGTCGAGCACACAGGATGAAGGCTGGGTGCGGCTCGTGTTCGACAAGTTCAAGATTCCATACACGTACTTCGGCGACAACCTCGTGCGCCAGGG
Organism: Terriglobia bacterium; assembly: GCA_020072565.1. Lineage (NCBI taxonomy): Bacteria > Pseudomonadati > Acidobacteriota > Terriglobia > Terriglobia bacterium. Next base: position 203,001 of record JAIQGI010000019.1, on the reverse strand, counting down.
TAACCTGCGGGCGAAGTTCGACGTGATCATCTATCCGAATGGCCCCGTTACCGTGGATGGCGGTGAGATCCCCGCCACGGGCGCGCCACGGCCATACAAGAAAACCGACCTCACGCCGAATGTGGGCACGCCGGATTCGTCAGAGGATACGCGCGGCAGTCTTGGCCGCGACGGCTTGAAGGCCCTCGAGGCCTTCGTGCAGGAAGGCGGTCTGCTGATCGCGGAAGGCACGCCTGCCGCTCAACTGGTGGATTACCGGCTTGCCCCCGGCGTGTCGATTGACCAGCCCGAAGGCCTCTATGCGCCAGGCTCAGTGATCAAGGTGCTGCTCGGCGACAAGACCAGCCCCATCCTTTACGGCTACGATCAGAACGCGCTGGGTGCCATGTATAAGAACGGGCCGAATCTCGCGTTGAGCGCCGGTGGCGGGCGTGGAGGCGGCGGCGGGCGCGGCGGCTCGCCGGCAGGAGTCGGCGGCGGCAACCTGCAGCCCATGGCTACACCTCCGCGGTTGACGACTCTCGATGCGGGTCCGCCGGCCGCTACCACGACCGGTGCCGGCCGCGGCGGCCGTGGCGCCGCCGGCGGTGGCGGCGGATTCGGCGGTGGACAGTTCGGCGGGCGCGGCGGCGGAGCAGCGGCCATCAATGCTCCGCGAGTACTGCTGTCGTATCCCACCGATGCAAATGATCTGCTTCTGTCGGGCGAACTCGTCGGCGGCGAGGGTCTGGCGGGGCGGCCCGCGCTCGTGGATGCGTCGCTCGGCAAGGGCCACATCGTGCTGTTCGGTGTCCGCCCCTTCTGGCGTTATGAGACCCAGGGCAGCTTCTTCCTGGCCTTCAACGCCATCCTGAACTGGAACCACCTGAACGCCGGCCGTGCCGGAGCAGCCGGCACGGGCGCAGCCCGGTAACGCTCAGGCGTGCCACCAGCCCGCAGGTGCGTGCCGGCGTCTCACCACGAAGCCGGCACGCACCACTCGAAATCGGGGGACGAAGGCTCCCGCATCAATTTGCGAAGTAAAAATAGTCGTATACGAAGCGCGCGATCTTGGCGATGATCTCTTCGACATCGCTCGTGTCCGCCGTGAAATCCTTGGTCAGGACGGTCAAGGCGACGTGCCCCTGTCCGTCGGGAAGGTAGATGATTCCGCAATCGTCGACCGTTCCGGCGAGGGTTCCGGTTTTATGAGCCACGACTGTCCCCGGTGGAAGTTCCCCCTTGATCCGTTTCTCGCCGGTCTCGCATTTCAGCATGATCTGCAGCGCCAGGCTGGAGAGATCCGGGTCCGGGATCTCTTTTTTGTAGATCTTCTCCAGCAGCGTGTTCATGGCCACAGGGGTTGCCTCATCCTCGGGATTTTCTCCGAATTTGACGATCGCGGCCTTCCTCTGTTCGGGCGTCCTCGCGCCTGACCGCAGCGCCTGGAAATCCGTGATCAGTTTCTGGCACGAGCGGTTCACGGACATGCCCGTAATGCCGAGGTTCTTCAGCCGGGCGTTGACGTTCTCCGCACCGACTTTCTCGAGCAGGATGTCGGCGGCCGAATTGTCGCTGATCATCATCATGAAGTGGGCCATGTTGAGTACGCTGAGTTTTATTCCGGGCATGACCAGGCTCGAGATCATCCCGCTGCCGATATGCTGCTCGGATTTCTGGACCGAAATCTCATCCTCGAGCTTGAAACGGCCCTCCTTGACCTGATAAAGGAGTTCGACGAGGACGGGGACCTTGAACGCGCTGGCCATCGGAAACAGCATGTCCCCGTTCACGTTCAGCGTCTGACCGCTCTCGAGGTGTTTGATCGCGACCCCGACCTGGCCATCCGCCCTTCGGGTCAAGCGCTCGATCTGCATTCTCAGCCGGTCGATCCGCGTCTGAGGAGCCTGATCCTGGGCTCGAACCATCCCGGCCGTCACCGCCAGGACGAGGAGCACAGCACTGACTGCCGATTTCTTTGCGGGCATATTCATTTTGTTCCTCCATTTTCACGCCGATAATGCCACCGCGCATCAGACTTCGAGCGCGAACCCGTGAAGATGATTCCGACCGAGCCGCTATATCATTCAGCCTGAGTTACACTGCTGCCGGATTTCTGTGCAGGACATTATACGGCATCAAGGAAGGATCACCCGGCTTTTGATGCCCCAAACCGCGGCGTGAGGTCACCACGAAACGCACGAAACGGTCCCCGTGTAGGCTGAGAATGGTCGCGTTTGCAAAAAATCCTGAATCCGATTCCGGATACACTTCGGTCATTTCCTGCAGTCCCTACTCGCGTCTCAGGGCGATCAGCGGATCTACCTGCATGGCCCGCCGCGCAGGAATGATGGCGGCAACAAGCGCCACGGCCCCGAGGATCAGCGGGACGGCCGTGAAGATGGCCGGATCGATGACGGTGGAACCGTAAAGCTGGCTTTCGATGAGGCGCCGGAGTGCGAACGCTGCCGCCAGACCCACGACTTCCCCGGCCCCGGCCAGCAGCATTGCCTGGCCTGTCACCATCCAGAGCACGCGTTCCCCGGGGGCGCCCAAAGCCATGCGAATTCCTATCTCGTGCCTCCGCTGTGCGACGGAGTAGGAGATGACCCCATAAATTCCTACCGCTGCGAGTATGAGCGCGACGGCCGCAAAAATGCTGAGAAGCAACATAGTCAGCCGCCGCGAGGAAATTGAATCAGTCAGGATCTTCTCCATCGTCTGAATCCGCGCTACCGCCAGGTCCTTGTCGACTGAACTGAGCGCCTGCCGCACCGTGTTGCCTAAGCGTGAAGGGTCCGACCTGGTGCGGACCGCCACGGTCACGCGCATCGGGCTCAGCTGCCGGTAGTACAAGAAAAGTTCCGCATCCGGTTCCTGAATCAGGTTGGTATGACGCACGTCGCCGGCAAGACCTACCACCGTAAAAGCCGGCACATTCGGACCGGGTGCCCCCAGCGTGAAGCGTTTTCCAAGCGGATCCTCTCCCGGCCAGAAGCGGCGTGCCAGGGTACGATTGATGATGGCCACGGGCGGGGCGGGCGGATTGTCCCTTTCGCTGAACTGCCTACCCGAAAGCAGGGGTATGGACATTGCCCGGAAGTAGTCCTCACTCATGAACCGCAGCCATACGATCGGGATTTCTCCGGGCCGCGGCACGGCGCGTCCTTCAGGAATGAGCCCGGTCCCGGAGTTGCTGCCCGAGAGAGGCAGCAAATCGACCAGACCGGCAGCCTCAACCTCGGGCGCGCGCGCGAGATTCTGCAGAAACTCCTGATATATGGCAAGGCGTTTGGGCCCGGTCGGATATCTCTCCTGGGGCAAGGTGATGTTGGCGGTAAGCACGCCTCTGGCATCGAATCCCGGATTCACCTGCTGCAGACGGAAGAAGCTGCGCACCAGAAGGCCGGCGGCAATAAGCAGCATCAAGGAGAGTGCGACTTCGAAAACTACCAGGAGCGCACGGATGCGTTTGCTCGACCGGGTCGCAGAGACAGTAGAGGATCCTTCCTTGAGGGCTCCACTGAGCACTCCCCAGGACGACCCCTCCTGCGCCATGGTAAGCGCGGGAACGATTCCAAACATCACTCCCGTAACCAGCGAGAGTGTCAGCGCAAAGGCCAGAGTGGTTGCATCCAGCGCTGCACTTCTCAGTAACGGGTAGCTGCCGGAGCTGGTTTTGACCAGTGTGTTGATCCCCCACAGCGCCAGCAGGATCCCGAGCACGCCTCCGGCCAGCCCCAGGACCACGCTCTCGCTCAGGATTTGCCGGACGATGCGCCTGCGATCCGCCCCCAGAGCCGCCCGGATCGCCATCTCCCTCCGGCGCACATCGGCGCGGGCGAGCAGAATGTTGGCGACATTGGCACAGGCGATGAGAAGTACGAGTCCGACTGCGCCTGCCAAAATCCAGAGGCTCAACCGCACGTCCCGCACCATGAACTCACGCAGCCCCCAGACCCGGGCGCCCCGCGGAATGCCCCCAGGGTATTGCTGATTCAGCCGCGCGGTGATGGTGTCGATGTCGGCCTGCGCGGTCTTCAGCGTCAAGCCGGGCTTCAGTCGCGCATAGGCGCCTACGGACACGCTCAGACCCTGCGGATTCCGCAGGCTCGATGCGGCCAAGGGAACGTAAAGGTCCAGTTCGGTGCCGCCGAATTGGAAACCTCCGGGCAGGACACCCACGATCGTGTAGCTGTTGCCATCCAGCGTGAGCGATTGCCCGACAATGTTGGCATCCGAGCCAAATGCCTGCTGCCAGAGAGGGTGGTTCATTACCGCCACACGTTGTGCTCCCGGCTTGTCCTCCTCCTGGAGGAAACCCCGCCCGTGAAGCAGCGGCACGCCGACCATATGAAAGAAGCCTGCATTTACCTGCAGGCAGTTCAGCCTCCGAGGCTCGCCACGATTGGTCAGATTCAGAGCCACCGACCGATAGGCCGACATCGATTCAAAGGAGCGGCTCTGCTCCCTCCACTCGGCGAAATCAGGATAGGGCACGAAGTGGTACGGGACATTCCGGCTCAGCATCTGACCCCAGATCTGAACCAGCCGGTCCGAGTCCTTGTAGGGGAGGGGACGCAGCAGGACCGCGTTGACCACACTGAAGATGCCGATGTTTGCGCCGATCCCCAGGGCGAGCGCCAGCACTACCACCGCAGTCACACCCGGACTGCGCCGGATCACGCGAAAGGCGTAGCGGATGTTCTGAAACCAGGTGTCCATAGCCCGTTCCTCAGCCACAGGAGACTAAAGACGTCAGCGCCACTTGAAATCAAAGGAGATCGCGGTGCGTACGGCCAGGGATTTGCCGTCTGGCCTTCTTGCCGGCTCGAACTTCCACTGTTTGAGAGCCTCCAGGGCCGCCTGGCTGAAACTCGGGTCAGGCGAGTCCAGGACCTTGGCTTCGGCGATCTGGCCGGTTTCATCGATGATGACCTCGATGACAGCGACACCGCTGATCTTCTTTCTTCTCGCATCTTCCGGATAGACAGGGAAACACTTGTACAGGATTACCGGCGCCGTCAGCCCCTCCATTTTGTCGCCGCTCCCCGCAGTCTGCGGTTCGACAATGACGAAAATGTGAGGAGCCGAATCCCCGTCCACTCCCCCCACAACCGCTCGCCCGTCCACGGCAACATTGACAGTAGAATCAGCCAGCGGCTTCGGTCCCTGCTTAAAAACCACCCTAAACGTGGCGGTCTTATCGCTAAGGCCTACGAGAGTCGCCGATATGGCGAGCCCGGCATTCTCGATTGGGGGCAACTCGGCCGGCCTTCCCAGCGTCAGCGTAGTTAATATCGATTTCTGTGGTTGCCGGCTGGAGTCGAGCCGGAAGGTCGCCCACAGTCTTTCTACAACCTTGTTGAAGGACGAGCTTTTTTCGAGAACGGAATCCTTCTCGTCGCCACTTCCGGAGCCCACGGGAATGACCGATCCCGGCACCAGGAGAGGCACTCCCGTTACCGGCTGCTCCCTGGATGGGAATCCCACAAGAATCGTGAAGCGGGTAACCAACCTATCCGATTCCGGCCGCTCGGATCCCAGGCATGCCCAGCCGCTCAACCACAGGAGAAAGCCAAGGGATAGTCCTTTGAAGGATAGCTTCATCGTTTCCCTCCTGAAGAGTCCGGGGCATCCGGAGGCTGAAAGGTCATGTATAGAGGCGTGCGATCATCAAGCCAGATCAAGATCTCTCCCTTTCCCAAAGAAGAAACCTCTCGGGTTTCAGCCGGCGGCTGAGAAGGGGGAGCCTGCCGCAACACCAGGAACACGGAGACTCCTATCGAGCACATCACTGCCGCGGCCGCCGCCAGAGGGATCCATCGTGGCCGGCTCACCTGCTTCGGCGTTTGCAGGAGGCGGGCGACCTGGGCGGCAGCCTCGAAAGGCTCCTTTTCCAAAGGATGTTCCAGCCAGCTCTTCCATGCCCGGGCGAAACGCTCTTCTAAAGAGTATCGTAAACGGTTTGAACGTGTATACGGGATGTTGCAGAACGGGCAGAAGGCAGCCACGAAACGCACGGTTCGCCATAGCCGCAACAAAAAATCTGAGGGCGGAGGGCGCTAAGATTTTTAGTCATAAATTCGATTCGCTTCTCGCGAGAAAATGATATAAGCATTTCCTAATCTTGCGTGAAGGGGGTGCGCTCATGAAACGCAGGGATTTTATTGCCCAGAGTGTAGCGGCGGCCACAGTGCTGGCAATCCCGACCTCGGCTGCGACAGCCGGTCAGGCGGCCGTGCCCGCCGGAGGCAAACCCGGCCGCTTCAAGCTCAAATACGCGCCGAGCTTCGGCCAGTTCAAGGCCCTCGCCGGCGACGACCTCGTTGCTCAGATCCAGTTCGCCGCGGATCAGGGATTCAGGGCCATGTTCGACAACGGAATCATGAACCGCCCGGTCGATCAGCAGGATCTCATCGCTCGAGAACTGCCGAAGCGCGACATGATCCTGGGCCCCTTCGTTCTCTACGCTGATTTCAGCAAGAAGAGCTTTGTCACTCGCGACAAGGACGTGCGGGAAATGCTCCTGCAAAAAATGAAGCAGGGCATCGAGACGATGAATCGGACCGCCTGCAAACAAGCCCTGGTCGTGCCGGGACGCTACGATGAGAGCCTGGCCTGGGATTACCAGACCGCCAACGTGGTGGAGAACCTCCGGGCATGCATGGATGTCTGCCAGCCTGCCGGCCTCGTTCTTGTCCTCGAGCCCCTCAATCCCAAGAACCATCCCGGTCTGTTCCTGACGAAAATTCCCCAGGCCTACGAGATCTGCAAGGCCGCCAACAGCCCGTCATGCAGGATCATCGACGACCTGTACCACCAGCAGATCACCGAGGGCAACCTCATCCCTAACATCGAGGCAGCGTGGGACGAGATCGCGGCATTCCACATCGGCGACAATCCAGGACGGAACGAGCCGACGACGGGTGAGATCAACTACCGGAACGTCTTCAAATGGATTTATGGGAAAGGCTACCAGGGCGTGCTGTGCATGGAGCACGGCCAGAGCAGACCCGGTAAGGACGGCGAGCAGGCGGTGATCGACGCCTATCGCGCCTGCGACCAATTTTGAAATGACAGGGGAGCCAACTCCCTGTTGCCGACGGGCGATGTAGTCCTTGGAATGCGCAAGCTTGCGCGCGCCCTTCACTCCAGGAAAAAGAGGAGGAAACAATGGATAGCTTCGAAAGTTCGGCAGTGACCCGGCGTGATTTCGTCAAGACGGCTGCTGCGGCTTCGCTCGCGACGGCTATTCCCGGCAACCTGGGGCTCTTCGCCGCAGGGGCGGATACGATCAAGGTGGGAGTCATCGGCTGCGGCGGTCGCGGGACGGGTGCGACCATCGACTGCCTCAACGCTGCGGCCGGCGTCGAAGTCGTTGCGTTGGGCGATCTGGTGCCCGACCGGGTCGAGAGCGCTCTCAAGAGACTCAAAGAAACTTTCCCGGACCGGATCAACGTGCCGGCGAATCGCTGTTTTTCCAGCTTCGACAACTACCTCCAGGTCTGTGCCTGCCCCGATGTAAACCTCATCGTCACCGCCGCGCCCCCCGGCTTCCGGCCCATTCACCTCAAGGCGGCCATCGAGGCCGGCAAGCACGTGTTCATGGAGAAGCCCGTGGCCGTGGACCCCCTCGGCGTGCGCTCGGTCATTGCCTCTTCCGATCTGGCCAAACAAAAAGGGCTGGCCATTGTCGCCGGGACTCAGCGACGCCACCAGAAGCTCTATCGCGAGATGATGAACCGGGTTCACGGTGGGCAGATCGGCGAGATCGTGGCGGCCCAATGCTACTGGAACATGGGCGACCTCTGGGTCAGGAAGCGCGACCCGAACATGACTGAAATGGAGTGGCAGTGCCGCAACTGGCTCTACTTCACTTGGCTTTCGGGCGACCATATCGTCGAGCAGCACGTCCACAACATCGACGTTGTCAATTGGGCCCTCGGCACGATGCCCAGGAATATCATGGGCATGGGTGGCCGCCAGGTTCGTGTCTCTCCTGAATACGGCAACATCTTCGATCACTTCTTCGTCGAGTTCGAGTACCCGAACGGCGTCCGGGTGGCCAGCATGTGCCGGCAGACCAAGGGCTGCGCCGAGCGGGTCGAGGAACGCATTGTCGGCACGAAGGGGGTGGCATTGAGCTCCGGCGAGATCAGGGGCGAGAAGCCCTGGAAGTTCGCAGGCGACGAGCCGAATCCCTACGTCCTGGAGCACGCGGATCTGATCGCCTCGATCCGGAGCGGCCAGGTTCTCAACGAGGGCCGCCAGATTGCCGAGAGCACCATGTGTGCGGTGATTGGCCGGATGAGCGCCTACACGGGCCGCGCGATCTCCTGGGACTGGGCCATGGAGTCGTCCAAGCTCGATCTCTCTCCGCCCAAATACGAGTTCGGACCCAATCCCGTGGACCCTGCGGCCGTCCCAGGGACCACACCGCTGATCTAAGGTAACGGAGGAAATTCTAAGCCTGAAATATACAAGATGCGCGAACTGTCTCGTGCTGCGTACGATCGGATCCCTGCCCGGCGGGCGGGAATCTCAAATGTTCTGCGGTTTCTGCGATCTCAGCGTTGAGTTTTTTGGGATGCGGCTAAGGCGCACTTTGTATTTCGTGGGTTGATTTCTTATGAGCATTTTTCGACCCAGATTTGAACGAGGTTTACGACGGTCTCCACCGATTTTTCCATGCCGTAGACCGAAAGCCATTCTGTGGGCCCGTGAAAATTCGCCCCGCCAGTGAAGATGTTCGGGCACGGCAAGCCTCGTTCCGTGAGCCTCGAACCGTCCGTGCCGCCCCGAATCGGCTTCCATTTCGGATCGAGCCCGGCGCGTTGCGCTGCCTCCCAAAGGCAATCGAGGACCCGTGGGTCGCTGCCCATGTAGTCTTTCATGTTCCGGTACTGTTCGATGATCTTCAGCTCGATCTTCGCCCTCGGATGCAGCCCCTGCACTTCGGCCACGATTTCTTCCAGCTTTTTTTTCAGAATGTCCAGCCCCGGCGTGTGGAAGTCCCTGAGGAGTATTTTTAACGTGGATTTCGCTTCAGCCCCTTCCAGGACGTGCGGGTGGATGTAGGGTTCGTAGCCCTCGGTCATCTCCGGTGCGATGTCCTTCGGGATCCGCACTATGATGTCCCCCATCGCCCTGATAGAGTTGATCATGATCCCCTTGGCGGTCCCGGGGTGGATGTTCCGCCCGTGAACGGTAATGATGGCCTGGTTGGCGCTGAAGGTTTCCTTGTTCAGCTCGCCCGGCGTGTCCCCGTCCAACGTATATGCGAATCGGGCGCCGAATTTCTGAATGTCCAAATACTTCGTGCCTGCCCCGACCTCCTCGTCCGGCGTGAAGCAGATCCGGATGTCCCCGTGCAGCTGAGCGGGATTGGCGAGCAGATTCTGCGCCGCGGTCATGATGATGGCGATGCCCGCCTTGTCGTCCGCGCCCAGCAGGGTGGTTCCGTCGGAAGTGACAATGGTTCTGCCGAGCTCGTCGAGTAATGCCGGATTCTCCGAAATCCGGATGACCACGCCGGGATCGCCGGGCAGGCTGATGTCGCCGCCTCTATATTCGACGACCTGCGGCTTCACGTCCTTCCCGCTGGCCGATGGTGAAGTGTCGACATGAGCGATCAAGCCGATGGCGGGCACGCGGCCGCGCGCCGAATGGCCCGGCGGCAGATTGCCCGGTATGGTGGCCGTGACGTAACCATGTTCGTCGATTGTCACGTTCTTTAATCCCAGCCCGGTTAACTCCGCCACGAGCAGTCTCAAGAGGTCCAACTGTTTTTCCGTGCTCGGGTAGCTTGGTGCATCATCCGCGGACTGGGTGTCAATCCTGGCGTAGCGAAGGAATCTCTCCAATGCGGTCTCGTTCATGGGCCTTCTCCCCGGCGGTAGAATTCGAAGTCAATGAATAAGAATGCCTGCACAGCCGATCCTTGTCCATTTAATGAGCATCGACATCTTTGCGGGCCCAAACCGAAATCGGCAAGCGCACCTCACCCGGCCAGGCTATCCTGATCACGCTCGCCTCCATCGATGCCAGGTGAGCATGCCGCCTCGCGGGCCCACCCCTATTCCGAGGTTGCAGGTTCCCGGGTTACCGCGTCCAGATCTGTTGAAAATCAGCGATGTAATCCCGGATCGCCGTCGAACCTTGAATGAACAGGGCGTTTTCGAAGTTGTTGTCCTCTGCGCTCGCAGACCAGTTGTAGCTGCCCGTGAACAGGAGCGCGGAGTCGATGATCATGTACTTGTTGTGCATGATTCCCGAGAGGAGCCCGGAGGACCTTTTCACTTGGAAGCCCAATTGCTCGAGGCGGCTGATTTCGCTCCCCGGGCCGTTCGCCTGGCTCATATCCGCGATGATGCGTATCTGCACTCCCCTGTCGCGCGCGTTGGTCAGGGCATCGCGAATCTGGTCGGCCGTGAAGGAGTAGATGGCTATGTCGATCGTGGATTCTGCCTTATCGATCTCGGCTATGAGCCGGTTTCTGACACCACCGTTCGGAGAGAACATGACGGCGACGCCTGCGCCGGCAAATCCGGGCTGCCCGACCGACACGGTGCTGAAAACAGAGGAGGTGTGGTAACGGAGTGCAGTCGCCGCGAGACAGCCTGATGTGAGCGCAATCTCAGCTCTCCCAGACGGAGCGCGCTCCCCGAAAATCTGCCACAGGTACGTCGCAACGTGGTTGCCCGGTTTCACGGATATGGGCCGGGTATCGAACACCGTCCCGTCTAATCTCCGCAAGGTGAGCATTCCCTGCGCCGTAGTCGCGCCGGGATTGGCCAGGGCGAAGCCGGTTCTGAAGCCGCCTTCCTCTTCAGCATAGAAATCAACGGTGGAGACCGGCAAGACCGCAGGGACCGAAGCTTCCGAGAACAGGCCCTGGTCATTGAAGAACTGGAACACTGCGGTGCCGTTCAGTTTGACAGATGAGGAGGTCGTAACGCTTGCCCACCCTACAACTGCCGATGCCGGGACGCCGGATGTCGTCACTTTTGCGGATCCCTGCGCCGGTAGGAAGATCGGATGGGAACTCGCGGTTGCGCCGCCGATTGTCAGATCCAGCGGAGCACCCGTATCGGAGTGAAAGGTCAAGGTGGCTATGGTGTCTGTAGTGGTCGCATTCGTGAGCAGGAAGTTCGTCTTGTATCCGCCACCGTCGGCGAATTGCGGAAAGATCATGATCGCGGGGTCTTCGGCGTAATCCGGCACTGCTGCGGTCCGGTTCGAAGTGCCGTCCGAAATGGCCCCTATGGAACCCGCTCCATGGAGTGGCAGCGAGAACAACACGCTTATAGCCAACAGCAGCCTTGCGCTCTTTTCCGAAAGCCCAATCATGGCAGACCTCCACCCCTCCCGGATATGCGGAGCGTTGCACACGGTGCCGTTCCGACTTGGGGAACTCCACTCTTCTAACACAAATCGGGGGGCAGGCGGCGCCAAAATGTGCTGCCGGCGGCCTGGCATCCTGGCCCACAGGAGCAGGCAATCCGCGGCCAGCTCCAATCCGTTGTGATATTCTTAGCCGGACCTGTTCAAACCGCTGATGGACTGCGGCCCGGAAAGGGGGCACGATGGCATCATGTTAAACTGCCGGTGGAAGATCCTCTCCGTCCTTGCGGTCACGCTTGCCATCGTAGTGACTGGCGCTGCCGCGGCCTTCTACGCTGCCTCCGGGCTTGCCTCGGAAGCCGTTTCACTTCGCGTAATGACATTTAACTTGAGGTATGCTGGCTCCAAACCGCCCAACTCATGGTCCGAGCGGTGGCCGGTGATGCGCAATTGCATCCGGCGCCTGGCGCCGGACCTCATCGGCACACAGGAAGGGCTTTATGCCCAGCTGAAGGACCTCGCCGCCGACCTTTCGGACTACGAGTGGATCGGCCTCGGGCGCGAAGGCGGCAGCCGGGGCGAATTCATGGCGGTGTTCTACCGGCGCGATCGCTTTGAGCCGTTGACATATGACCACTTCTGGCTGTCGGACACGCCGGCAGTTATCGGTTCCTCGACCTGGGGCAACACGAACCGCCGCATGGTCACATGGGTGCGCTTCCGCGAGCGGTCCACGGGACGCGAGTTCTACTTCTGGAACACGCATCTCGACAACGACATCGAGCTGGCCCGCCAGAAGGGCGCCGCCCTGATCGTCGAACGCGTCGACCAACTCAGGACCGATCTGCCCGTGCTGCTGACCGGCGACTTCAACTCGGCGGCCGGCAGCAGCAAGCCGTATGAGATCCTCGTGAAGGATGGCGGTTTTGCGGACACGTGGTCGCTCGCTCGTGAGCATGTGAACGAAAAGCTCAACACTTTCAACGGCTTCAAGCCTCCTGTCGAGGGAGGATCGCGCATTGACTGGATCCTGGTGCGTGGAGCCGTGGCGGTGGAAAAGATCGAGATCGTCACCTATTCGGAAAACGGGCAAACCCCGAGCGACCATTTTCCCGTGGTGGCGTGGCTCACCCTGGCGGCAGCAAAATAGCTGACCGGCGAAAAGGAGCGTTCCGCTTTTCCAGCGCTGTCGACCGTTCGAACATCCGGGCTGGGAAATCCCATAGTTCCGCGGATCCACCAGCTCAACATGCCTTGCACTGTCGGATATGGGGGGTAAGATCTGAAGTTGCGCTGGCTTTTGGGATCAGGGTGATCTCAGCCGGGACCCTGAAGTGACTCACGGGACCCGGGGCATCGAACGCTCCGGCATGGGGCTGTGGCAGGATTGGAAGGGAAGGGAAAGGAAAGACATGGAATACGTGCGACTCGGATCAACAGGGTTAAAGGTTTCGCGGCTGTGTCTGGGAGCGATGACCTACGGATCGAGGCGATGGCGCCAATGGGTCTTCAACGAAGAAGAGAGCCGCCCCTTTATCCGACGCGCCTTGGAGCTGGGAATCAACTTCTTCGATACCGCGGACATGTACTCGCTTGGAGCCAGCGAGGAAGTGCTGGGGCGGGCTCTCCGTGATTTTTGCCCGGCGCGGGACAAAGTCGTAATTGCCACCAAGGTTTTTTGGCCGATGGGCGAAGATCCCAACCAGCGCGGCCTGTCCCGGAAGCACATTATGCATGCGATCGACGACAGCTTGAAGCGGTTGGGGACGGACTACGTCGATCTTTATCAGATTCACCGGTTTGACTACGAAACCCCGATCGAGGAGACCCTGCATGTGCTCCACGACATCGTCAAGGCGGGCAAGGCTCGCTATCTTGGGGGATCATCGATGTTCGCGTGGCAATTCGCGAAGATGCTTTACACCGCGGATCGCCTGGGCCTGACGCGCTTCGTGACTATGCAGAATCACTATAACCTGATTTACCGCGAGGAGGAGCGGGAGATGATTCCGTTGTGCCTGGAAGAGCGCATCGGCCTCATACCCTGGAGTCCGCTGGCGCGCGGTTTTCTGGCCGGAAACCGGCGCAAGCACGATTTCGGGGACACTCTACGCGCGAAGACCGACGACTACGGGCAGAAGCTTTACTACCAGGACTCCGATTTTGCCGTGGTCGATCGGGTCACCGTGGTGGCGAGGAAACGCGGAGTTCCCAACATGCACGTTGCTTTGGCGTGGATTCTGCAGCAGCCCGGCATTACCGCACCGATCATCGGGGCAAGCAGGATCAGTCAACTTGACGAGGCGGTTGCAGCCATGAGCCTCAGGCTGGACGACGAGGAGCTCAAGGCACTCGCCGAGCCCTACCGTCCCCACCCGATTCTCGGCCACTGGTAATCTCCAAGCGCAGATGCAGGCGGATCGCCGCAGAGATCAAGCTCGGGTGAAACAGCTCAGACATGCCTTCCGAGATCGGTTGGATTGGAGTCGTCTGGCGCGTCTGCCGTGAACAGCTTCCTTGATCCGGCGATGCTTTGGGATAGAATTTCTATAGAGGCTTGGCAGCGGCGGCGCGCAGCTTGCTCGGGATTGCCCCGCCGGGAGGACAAGCCCGGTTCAAGGGTGTGGGATAGTATGCCGGAACGGCATTACAAAGCGGCGGCATTTACTCAGTCGCCTGGAGGTCACGACTCGTTCTCTGCGCAGGCCGGCAGCGAAGCGCTTGCCTATTCTGCCGGCGATGCCCATCTCTCCTCGGCTCTCATCGAGCAGGCGCGCATCCTTGCCCTGCTGCACGACATCGGCAAAGAGCTCACGTCAATCCTTGATTTCGAGGCACTTCTGCGAGCCGTCGGCGAGCGTGTGAAGCGGCTCGTGGATTACGACCTCTTCAGCGTCATGCTCTTGAACCCCGAGACGCGGCGGCTCGAACACGCTCTTTCCCTGTGCTACGACGAAAGGATTCAATTACGAGCTACGTTGGCCCTGGGTGAGGGACTCTGCGGCACCGCTGCCCTCGAACGGCAGCCGATCCGCGTAGACCGGGTGGAGTTCGACCCACGGTACATCCGGTGCGAGGGGAGCCCGTTGGTGGAGTCGGAGCTGGTCATTCCTTTGATCGTGAAAGACCGCCTGCTCGGCGTCCTGGATCTCGAGAGCATCGAGCCGTGCGCATTCACCGAAGATCACGAACAGATGCTCGCCACCCTGGCCTCCACCGTGGCTATCGCCCTCGAGAATGCCCGCCTGTACGATCAATTGCGCCGGGCCGAGCAGCGCAGGACGGAAGACCTGGAGCGGGCGCGCGAGGTCCAGCAACTGCTTCTGCCAAAGGAGATGCCCCGGCTGCATGGAATTGATATCGCCGTGCTCTATCTCCCTGCACAGGAATTGGGCGGCGACTTTTATGATCTTCTGCCCTACGGAGAGGGGCGCCTGGCCATCGCAGTGGGCGATGTTGCCGGCAAGGGGCCGGCGGCCGCCCTGCTTGCGTCCTTGGGCGTTGGCATCCTGCGCGAACATGCCGTCCACTCACCTTCTCTCCCGGCCGAGATGCTGGCCGATCTGAACGGACATCTCCAGATGCCCGGCAGCAACGGTCAGTTTATTGCAATGGCATTCGGTGTCTACGATGGGGTTCGGCGCGAGCTGTGCCTGGCCAACGCAGGGTTCCCTCAGCCGTTTCTGGTGCGCGACAATCGCGTGGAGACGGTTGATGTCGCCGGAGTGCCGCTCGGCCTCCTCCCCGACTCCACCTACGAGTCGGTGTGCCTGCGTCTGCAACCCGGCGACTTTGTGGTCTTTTGCTCCGACGGCATCCACGAACAAACCAACGCGCTCGACGAGGAATTCGGCCTCAGGCGGCTGATCGCACAGCTGGGCGAGGCGTGCGCGTCCTTCACCGCGGAGCGAATCGCGGGAGACATCGTGAAAGCCATCGAGGTTCACGCCGGAAAGGACGGCCCCCGCAGCCAGCCTCGCGATGATCGTACCATCGTAGTGCTTAGAATTGGCGCCGGACCACGATAAAATCCGCAGCCATTTGCAGTGTCAGGTGCCGATGACGACTGCAATTCCGACCATCGCGATTTCGGCGCCGCCCCGGCCTTGATTCAGCCCTTTGCCTGCTCCAGACTGGTTTTCGGAGCATCGCCCCACGGGGGAAGCAGCTTTACGAGGATCGTGAGCACCAGCAGCGGCAGAACCAGCAACGCCAGGGTCATGAGAAGACCTTCGATCCCGCCGATTTCCATCTTGTAGGTCGTCAAGCCCCGGAAGCTCTTGGAAAACATCTGTCCGCCGATCACTACATTCCACCGCGTAGCGAAGATGCCCAGCTGAATCAGGATCACGGAAAGGAAATACAAGAGTTTTCTGAGCTCGGCATCGAACTTGAAAAGCTTGATGCAAACCATGATCCCGAGCGGCAGGAGCATCCCAAGAAGCACCTGGATGATGGCCAGGCTGACGAAGAGCTTGTTCATTACCAGCTCGCTCAGGATCCGGATGGACTCCTCGCTCTCGTAGAGCCGGTGGATAAAGTCGAGACATTCCAACGAAAAATCGACGATCACCGAGTAAAACAGGAAAGAGGACATTCGGTCCAGGCACTGCATGTCGATTTTTTCTCCCCTCAGGGGGAGGATGATCATGTAAAGCAAGATCACCAGCGCGATGCCCGAAACGATGGCGGAGAACAAAAAAACGATCGGCATCAGCACGCTGCTCCACCAGGGATTCGCCTTGATCGAACCGAAGATGAATCCGACATAGCCGTGGAGCAGGAAGGCCGAAGGGATGCCTATGATGGTGATCGCCTTCATCAGCTTGCGGTCGAACTCGAGCGCCCGCGGGCTCAGATCGCTGGAGAACAAGGCCATGATTCTATGGATCCAGCGCATCGGAAAGGTTTCATGCTGCGCCCATTCGATGAGATCCTTGCGATAGGCGAACCAGATCTCCAGCACCAGCACCACCATCAGGTACCACGCGTAAACAAATCCGAACATGGCCATGGCGGAGCTGAAGTTGGGATTCAGGAAGATCTCGTAGGCCCGCTCCGGGTGCCCCAGATGCAGAAGCAAAGGGAGCGGCGCAATCAGAAGAAATGCCAGTGCCGTCAGGAGCGCAAGGCGGTAGACCGCCTGTACTTCTTTCACGTTGAATACTTTGACGAGCGAAGCGAGGATGAACGCCCCGGCCACCAACCCGGTCAGGTACGGGTAAATCACAATCAATATGGACCAGTGGACTTCGACCTCGTTCGGATAGATAAATCCGGTCACCTGCTTCAAGAGTTCGTACAAGGTGTCGATAGCCGCTTGATTCATCTTACTTCTCCATCCAGGTTTGCGTAGAAAACTTTCGGCTCAGTGTTCAGCGACGGCTTCAGGCGCTGAAGCTTATTCATGCGCTTGAAGCGCGTGAGCGGGCTGGCTTTGATTTTCAGATCGCCGAATACTCTTGCCTGGGTCGGACAAACCTCCACGCACGCCGGAGACAGGTCTTTGGTGATTCGGTGATAACAGAAGGTGCACTTGTCGGCCGTTTTCCGGACAGGGTGCAGATACCTGGCGCCGTACGGGCATGCCTGGATGCAGTACCGGCAGCCCAGGCAGCGATCATTGTCCACCAGAATGACACCTTCCGTCGTCTTGAAGGTCGCGGCCACCGGACATACCTGCACACAAGGAGGGCTATCGCATTGATTGCAGAGCTTCGGGACGAAGAAGCTGCGCACCACATCAACGTCGGGTCCCGGCTGACTGCTCGTTACGAGCCTCTCATCTAAATTCTGAACGATCGCCTCGTTATTTGACTTGATGAAGTATCTTTCCACCCACGTCCTGAAGAAAAAAGGCTCCTTGGGAACTTCGTTTTCTTCTTTGCAGGCCTGCACACACCTGCCGCAACCGATGCATTTGTCGGTCTGGATTCCCATTCCGTAGTAGTGATCGGCCGGATTGTATTTTGCGTCTTCTGCCACGGCCACTCTGAAGAGCGCTGCCCCTCCCAATGGGACCAAGAGGAAGGAGATGAGCTTCTCGGCGAATGTTCTTCGATCCATGTCGTTTCTGTCCATCCTACTTCACCTCCGGCATGTGCGGATAATGGCATTGCCAGCAAAGGTATCGTCCGCCATGAGTGTCAATGTCGATCTTGGGCGTCTCCTTATTGCTGGAGCCCTTCGCGTGACATTTGCCGCAGAAATCTCTGCCGCCGGGAATCGCCGCGCGTATCGCCCTGGGCGTGACCTTGTGCCCGTCCGGAACGGTGTGGCAAGTGGTGCATGCGAGCAGCACGTGCGGGGAGACCGCCTTGGTGCGTGCAATCTCGCCGTGGCAGGCCTCGCACTCCTGCGGCACACTGGGCGGCTTCGGGTCATGCGGATTGTGGCATGAAATGCACGGTTTCATGGGGTTGTGCACCGCAAAATTGATTTGGGGGAAACCGGTCGGCCTGGAGCGGTCATAAGCATGGCAGAGCGTGCAGAACTCCCGCATGCGCGGCGCCTCCGGCTTTACCTCCGTCGGGTTGTCGGCATGCTTTTTGGCCGGGCCATGGCAGGTTTCACATGACAGGCCGGCGTGGTAGCCTGATTTCTTGAGGTTGTACTCCTCATGGCATGCCGCGCAGACATCGGATCCCACGTAGTGAATCGGCTTCGCCATTTCCTGGTCGACCGTGGCCTTGACATGAAGGCTTTTGTCCTTGAGCGAGGCCGGAAGAAGATACCTCACCAAGACCGCACCGCCTACAAATACGACAAAGACAACCATCACCCGGACCAGCGCATCGGGCGGTTTGTTGACAAATTGTTTCATTCACACTCCTTTTTTTACCCCACGCGAGGAGCTACTCACAAGATTCCGGCGCTTTCGGCGTGATCTTTTGAGTTTTTTGTGGATTCGGATATCAGAATCACAACCCGAGGGCATTACATATCATGCAAAGGCCCAGCTCCGCAATAGATCCCTGATCAAACAATTGCCATTCAGGGAGTGGCAGAAACACGCTGCAACCGGCCGTTTGTCTGGCGTCCCTTGATATCCCGGCTGCCTGGAGAAGAAATTGCTGCTGCGACGGCGATTCCGAATCCGATACCGAACGGGGATGGCTGCAGCCACTATCGGAGCTGGTATCAACATCGCTTTGGCAGTCGCAACCGCAATCCATCTTGCGCTTGTGCATGCGGCGGCGATCCCAGTGTCTCAATGGCAGGGAACAACAAACAGTCTGCCCAGGCGAAACGTTGCGCGCCAGAGGCTACCTCGGCTACAATGATGCCAATTTCATTCGCAGCTCGGGAATCTGGCTTGAATGCAAGCTTGGTGGTTTTGTTGCCATCACAGGAGTGCGCGTGTTTGAGGTCTGTCACAGAACAGCAGACCCGCATTGCTGCGGCCCTCAGCCCCCAGGGGCGCGACGGCGGGCGGGCAGCTGCGGCGGTGCCGCTCCTCGATAATGTCACCACATCGCTTGCGTCGCGGCGCCTTGCATCTGCCCGCCCGGCGCTCGCGCCTAAGTGGACCTGTGGCCGCGCCGGGGAAGCTGGCGCGCAATTGATGTCGGCGGCCTCCGGGCGAGGATGGTTTGAGGTACCCATGGACGAACGCATTGGCAAGTTGGAATACGAAATGCGGGAGCTTGTGCAGAAGCTTCGTGACCTGGAAGGACGCCTCGCTCTGCTGGAGAGGCAGAGTACTTCAGAGGCCACGGAGGAGGCGGCTGAAAAAGACAGGCTGGCGTCCCCGGCAGTTTCCCCAATGCCGCAGAACTACGAATGGGTGGGGAATACGGGCGTTCTTTCCCTGGTTGGAAGATTGTTTCTGGTGATGGCCGGCGCCTACTTCCTGCGAGCTCTGACGGAAGCCGGCACGCTCTCCCCTTCCCTGGGGATATTTCTGGGGCTGGTTTACGCTCTGCTGTGGCTGGGAGCCGCAGATCATGCGGCCGGACGAGGTCTGTGGTGGAGCTGCGCATTTCACGGAATCGCCGCCTCGCTCACGGCCTTCCCGCTTGTCTGGGAGGCGGTGACGCGGTTCCATATATTGCAGCCGCCCTGGCACACCTGGCTGCTGGGCGCCATTACCGCCGCAGGCATGATTATTGCCTGCAGGCGCCGCTTCGAAACGCTGGCTTGGTTCGTGACCCTCGGATCCCTGGCAACTACAGTAGCAGTGATGTTCAACATGGAAGCGTTCGTTGCCGGCGCCTGCTTCTTGATCCTGCTGGGATTGGTTACTCTCTGGCTGGGCTATCAGTTGGAGTGGCGCGGCCTGCGCTGGCCGGTCGCCCTTGGCGCCGACCTGGCCGTGTTCGCTCTCACCTTTCGCGCGCTCCAACCGCACCCTCGGGAATCTTTGGCCGTGGTACTGACGGTCCAACTCCTCCTGCTTGGCCTGTACTTGGCCAATATCGCCATCCGGACGATCGTGCGGGCGCGCAACGTCATACCCTTTGAAGTCGTCCAGGTGATTGCGGCCTTTCTGCTCGGTTTTGTCGGAGCGGTTTCGATTACGCGAAACACGGGCTTCGGGAGCTCCATTCTGGGGAGTGCCGGACTCCTGCTCGGAGTGGCTACCTATGCGGTGGCCTTCGCCTTCGTGGACAGAAGAGACGGCCATAGCAGGAATTTCTATTTCTATACTTCACTGGCCTTGCTGTTCACCATGACCGGCAGCGGCCTCCTCATGAGCGGGGCGGCACTCAGCCTGGGGTACGTCTTTCTGGCAGTGCTGATCAAGTGGCTGGGATGGCGCACCTCCAGCTTCGCCCTGGTTCTGCACTCAACGATCTGTGTGATCGCAGCCAGTGTGGCCGGCGGATTCTTCTCTTACTTTGGAACCGCGTTCGCGGGCGCCCCGAGCACGGTCGGCGCCAATCCCAGCATCGCCTTTCTGATCATTCTTGCAGGTGCAGTACTCAATGAGAGCCTGCCCCTGCGCATGCAGGCCAACATCGGACGAGGCTGGTATCAGGTCCAGAACCTCATCGTCACGTTTGTATTCCTGGGCGGCTTCGGCGGAATGGTGGTATCCCTGGCCGCCCGCATGTTGGGAGGTCTGCCGGAAGGCGGCGCGGAAGCGGGAATTCTGGCAACGGTGAGGACTGTGGTTCTCGCTCTTTCCGCTCTCCTGCTTGCCTGGGGAGGCAGAAGCAAACGTTTTGCGGAGTGGGGCTGGCTGGTCTATCCGGTTCTCGCCGTAACCGGCTTGAAGATCCTGCTGCAGGATTTTTCGCGCTCACGTCCGGCAACACTTTTCCTCGCTCTCGCCGTGTATGGATGCGTGCTGATTCTCTCTCCGCGTTTGCGCCGCGGCGGACAAGAACCGGCGCGAGGAACAGAGTCAATGCCTGCTGCCACTCGCTGAGGATCTTCGGTGGAATCCGGCATAACTGCGCAGAGATCCCGGCTGGATCGAGGACATTGGTGACTTTCCCAAGACTGGAAGCTTGTTCATGAAGCCGGGAAACTGCTGCAGGAGCACGCTCTTTTATCCAGCACGGATCGCATTCCTTCCACTGGCTATTTCTACTTTCGCCCAGTTCCAGACTGACCTGGCGCACGCAAGCTCGAATTATCGATGGTCCGTCCCCAACCATCTGGTGTATATATGGACATCTTTCCTTCCATCCTGCTTGGAGGAGGCCCGTTATGAATAGAATGACGAGACGCAGGTTCCTGGGGAACACCGCCAGGACGACTGCGGCGGCGACCGCGGCCGTGGCCGGCCTGGGAACGGCAGCGGTTCTCGATGGGCGGCAGAAACAGGCGGCCCCGAGCGACAAGATCCGCGTTGCCCTGATCGGCAGCGGTGGGCAGGGCAAAGCCGATCTCGGTGCCTTCCTGAAGCTTCCCGCAGTCGATTGCCCTGCCATCGCAGATGTCGACGACAAGCACATGGCCGAGGGCGTCAAGATGGTCGCGGATGCCCGCGGGAAGAATCCCGACGGCTACAAGGATTTCCGCCAAATCCTCGACCGCAAGGATATCGACGCTGTCATCGTAGCCACTCCCGACCACTGGCACGCGCTGGCAACGATCCTGGCCTGCCAGGCAGGGAAGGATGTCTACGTCGAGAAGCCTCTGGCCACGACGATCGCGGAGGGGAGGGCCATGGTGACGGCGGCCCGCAAGCACAAGCGGGTCGTCGACGTCGGCACGCAGCAGCGCAGCGCCGGCCACTTCAAGGACGCCGTGGCGTTTGTGAAGGGCGGCAAGCTTGGCAAAATCCGGATGGTGCGCGCCTGGGCCTACCTCGACTGGAAAGGCGATATCGGCTTCCCGCCCGACGAGCCGCCGCCGCCCGAACTCTATTACGACATGTGGCTCGGCCCGGCGCCCCAGCGTCCCTACAACCGGATGCGCGTCCATCACAACTTCCGCTGGATTTGGGACTATTCGGGCGGACTGCAGACAGACTGGGGTGCCCACATGGTCGACGTTGTCATGTGGGCCATGGGCGAGGAACCCCGGGGCGCGATGGCCATCGGCGGCAAGTTCGGCTTCCCCAACGACATTCGCGAAACGCCCGACACGCAACAGTCCATCATCGAGTTCCCGAGCTTCTCTCTTGTGTGGGAGCACATGATTGGCTGCGGCATCGGGCCATGGCAGCGCGAGCACGGCTGCGAGTTCCATGGCGAAAACGGCATTCTCGTCGTCGACCGCGGCGGCTGGGAGGTTTATGCCGAGACTGACCGATTCAAGCAGCCCGAGCGCGTCTTCCGCATGATGCCGACACCACGCCAGCTTGTCGGCGGCGACTTCCACCTCGAACATGTGAAGAATTTCGTCGAGTGTCTCAAGACGCGGAAGATACCCACGGCGGACGTCGAGATCGGCCACAAATCCATCACCGCTCCCCATCTCGGCAACATTGCCGTCCGGTTGCGGCGCTATGTCAAGTGGGACCCGGCAACCGAGAATATTTCCGGTGACGCCGAGGCTCAGGCCCTCGTGAGCCGCCAATATCGGAAGCCCTGGGTTCTGCCGACGGCATGACGGACACGGTCCGGCACGATGTCGCGCGCGGCCGGAGGATGGGGAAACAATCTCCCATGACGAGGCGTCCCATGCAAAAGACCACTCGCAGAGCGTTTTTCCAAGTCACCGGGATGGGACTGGGTGCAGGGTGGGCCGCGGAGGCGCTCCCGATGCGCCAGGCACCGCAGCGTAAAACCACGGCACCGAAGTTCGAACTCGGCATGGCCTCGTATACGTTTCGGGCCTTCGGGCTCGACGGAACCCTGGCTATGACCAGGAGGCTCAGCCTCAAGAGGATTTCCTTGAAGAGTTTCCACCTGCCGTTGGAGGCAGAGGCGGACGAAATCCGGGCCGCAGTCGCCAAGGTAAAGGCCTCCGGTCTCGATCTGTATGCCGGCGGCGTCATCTACATGCAGAATGAAGCGGAAGCGCGGCAGGCCTTCGATTATGCCAAAGCTGCAGGAATGGGTATCATCGTCGGTGTCCCGAACCACGAACTCCTTCCGCTCGTGAACACCCTTGTCGGAAACTATGATATCCGCGTCGCCATCCACAACCACGGTCCGACGGATAAAATCTACCCAACTCCCGAGAGCGCCTATCAGAAGATCCAGGGCCTCGACCGCCGCATCGGCTTGTGCATCGACGCCGGACACGCGAAGCGATCGGGAATCGATCCAGCGGCGGACGCCGTGCGCTTCGCGGACCGGCTCATCGATGTCCACATCAAGGACGTCACCGCGGCCAATGAGAGAGGCGAGACCTGCGAGATGGGGCGGGGTGTCATCGACATCCCGGCTTTTTTGCGCGCGTTGATCAAGACCGGTTATGCCGGCACTGTAAGCCTCGAGTACGAAAAGGACGAGAAGGATCCCCTCCCCGGCGCAGCTGAGTCGATCGGCTACGTGAGGGGTGTCCTGGCTTCACTGTAGAAGTGAGCGACAGGATGTCTGTTCCTGTCCTACTGCAGGAGGGCGGCCTTCTCAGGGTCGATCTGAAATTCTCCTCCGCGGCGATCCGCGCGGAGCCAGCGCAATGTTGGACATGAATCAGGGAAATGGGTATTCTGGCACCAGCTCTTGAACGGGAGGTAACGAATGCGACGAAGTCTGTTTATTGCTTTGGCCACAGGCGCCGCGCTTTTGATTCCGTTTGTTCTGGCCGGCAGGCAAGCGCCGGAAGAGCTCACCAGGGAGAAGATCTTCGCCGCCGGCCAGGAGTGGCAGGACAAATACGATAAGTATGAACCGGCGGCGGACATGGTGGACGCGTTGAAGACAAAGCTCGGGGCCGACATGAAGATCGATGTCTACCTGGGGCTCTGGTGTCCCGACTCACGCAACAATGTGCCTCTGTTCATCAAGATTCTCGATCGTCTGGGAACCGAAGTGCCGGTCCGATACTTCGGGGTGCCGAGGAAGGCGAACAAAGACGTCAAGTATTACGTCGAAGAGATGAAAGTGGAACGTGTGCCGAGCTTCATTTTCTATCGGGACGGCGAAGAGATCGGCCGCATCGTGGAAAAACCCAAGACCGGCCTGCTGGAAGACATCATGGATATCGTGTTTAAATAGCGCAATCACTTGCCCGCAACGCCCGGCGACAACGGTCTTGCCTCCCGGGCCGGTGCTCCGGGCGCCCCCTGCAGCTCTGCCAGGTGCTCCGCCTTCCATCTCATTGCGGCGGTGATGCGCGTGCGCCCGCTGGGATGGTCGTAGAACAGGATTTCCTCCAACCGTCCCGGATCGAGCTTGCGATATTCGCCAAGCATCAGGTCGACCCTGGCCTCCGCGTCGGGTTGACGGGCGGCATTGAGACCGAAGATGTCGGCTTCATACTCCTGCACCCGTACCCACGAATTGTTCACCGGGGTCATCACAAAGAAGAAAATCGATCCCAGCAGCACAACCAGAGGCAGCACCGCAGTGTCACCAACACCCCGAACGCCCCACCTTTGCCCCCAACGCGCCAGCGACCAGTCGAGGGACCAACGCAGAAACGCAAAGAAAACCAGTGCCACGATGCCGAAGAACATTATGTCCTTGTAAATATGAT
Organism: Terriglobia bacterium; assembly: GCA_020072565.1. Classification (NCBI taxonomy): domain Bacteria; kingdom Pseudomonadati; phylum Acidobacteriota; class Terriglobia; species Terriglobia bacterium. The sequence goes on along the minus strand of JAIQGI010000019.1, from coordinate 178,632 downwards.
TCAGGACATAGTGACCCATTTCGTGGCCCATGACGGTCTCGATCTCAGGCAGCGTGCAGCGTTTCAACAGGTTGTCGTTGAGGGTGATCCGCTCAGTGTCCAGGAATCCACTGACATTGGCGCTGACCCGGTTTGACTGCCGGGATGCGTCGACTTCCCAGACGTCAGTGGCGGGAATGCCGTTGGCACGCGCCATGGAAAGGATCGGCTGGCGCACGCGCTCGTCCTGCAGCCTGGTGTAGGTGTTGGTGAGAGGCGCAATGCAGACGGGAGAAATGAGGATCGAAAACATCAGAAACACGATTGACACTATGGAGCCCCAGATCCACCAGGTGCGCGGCAGCCGGCGCACAATGCCGAACAGCGCAGTCACGAGGACGCCGACGAGGATCAGGCTGACCAGCAGTTGCTTTGCGGAGTCGCCGAACCAGTCCGCGAACGTCTGGTTCATCAAGCCGTACTTGCGTTCACGGAAGAAACCCTCGTAAACCGTCAGCGGAAAAGTCAGCACGGTGGTAATGATCAGGAACTCAGTCCAGTAGATAGCGGTCTGGAGCGGTTTGAAGCGCGTGATCCGTTCGGCGGAGTCCCGCATTTTCGCGGAGAGGCGTGTGCCGAGCAGGATCAGCGCCACGCCGGCCCCGCACAGATAATCCCACAACATGAGCCAGTAGCCACCCTCGAAGTAAGCGTCCGAGCGCGCACGCGCGTCGGCCGGCACGCCCGCCAGGTACGCGTCAACGGCGGCCTTGACGTCAAACGGCGCCACGGGGGATGCGGGCGTGACAGCGCCCGCTTGCCGGGCAAGAACGACGGGACCAGAGACCAGGATGAGGCTGAAGACGCAAATCAGTGTGCGACTGTGCATTGGTCCTCCATACCGGGATGAGGTTCCAGCACTGAAATAATATCATCTCCCCAATTTCGACTTGTATCGCACGCGGCATGTGGATGAAACTGTTTTTTTGAGCAGGCAGGTAATTCGTACCAAGATGATAGGGATCCATCAACAGGGGAGGGTGCCGTGAATCGTCTCGGCTTTTTCTGCTTTGGTTTGCTGTTTGTTTTTTCGGTTCTATCCGGCGCGCAGACGAAAGTGAGTCCCGCAGGCCACTGGGAAGGCAGCATCACCATCCCTACCGGAGAATTGAAGGTGATTCTGGACCTCGATCGGGATGCCAAGGGTACCTGGATCGGCGACATTGACATGCCGGAGCAGGGGGTGAAAGACCTGCCCCTGCGCGACATATCGGTATCGGGCGACTCCGTCACTTTTGGGCTTTCCGGAGGTCAGGGCGATCCGATGTTTAAAGGGAAGCTGTCTGCGGACGGCTCTACCCTTTCGGGGGAATTCTCCCAAGCCGGCAGCAGCACCGCCTTTTCTTTGAAAAGAACCGGTGCGGCCAAGGTTGTCGTGCCGGCTAAGATTCCGGCAATTCCGGAGAAGTTCACCGGCAAATGGGAAGGGAAACTGGACAGCCCTATGGGTTCGGTTCGTCTCGTTTTCAATCTTGCAAACAAAGAAGATTCTGCCGCGGGTAGTCTTGACAGCCCGGATCAGGGGGCGGTTGGAATACCAATCAGCATGATCTCGGCAAGCGAGAATTCCATCAAGATCAGTGTGAAACTCATTCCCGCCGAATACAACGGCAAGCTGAGTGAAGATGCGAAAACCCTGACCGGTGAGTGGTCTCAGGGCGGCTCATCCTTCGCTTTGGTACTCACGAAGAAGTAACGACTACCATTCAGGGTACCCATTGCCGGCTGACGACCCAGTCACCGGACCTTTCCTCTTGTGCCGCAAGAGGGAGTGTCCTATAAACTTGCGCACAGACATTTGGATTCAGACGCGGACGGCGCGTGACGGGAGCGGCTCGATCAAATTATGCCATGCAGTGCCGCGGCCCGTGGCTCCGATACGCGTCGCATTTCCGGGACGCGTGCGTCCCGTTTCCGGAAGTTCGACGGGCGTTGCAGCCGCAAGACCGCCCGGCCGGCTTCAGAGGGTACAATCCATGCGCCGAATTCTGACCGTGCTCGTTCTTATCTGTGCCACCGGCACCTTGATGGTCACCGCCCAGCAGACGGCCCCCCAGCAGCCCGCGGCCGCGGCGCCGTCTCCCTTCACCCTGTCGGTCGACAGCATCATGCGCGGCCCGAAGCTCGTCGGTTCCGCGCCGAGTGCCGTGCGCTGGGCGCCGGACTCCTCAAAGATTTACTTTTCCTGGCAGAAACCGAACGAGGATCGCGCCCAGACATATTCAGTCACACGGGACGGTGCTGACCTCCGTCAGCTCAGCGCCGACGAGGTCCGGCAGCTCGCCGTACCCACCGGGCGCCTGGATCGGGCCAAGCGTCGGATGCTCATGGCCGAGGGCGGCAACATCGTGATCCTTGACGTCGCGGCCAACACGCGCCGGCAATTGATGAAGACGGCAAGCATCGAGTCCAATCCGCGCTGGGCGCGCAATGATACCGCGGTTACGTTCATGCGCGACGGCAACCTGTTTTTGATGGCTCTGGACGGCGCGGCCAGCTCGCCGGCTGAAGTGCAGCTGACGGATGTCGCGGCGCCGCCGTCGGAAACGCCCGCAGCCGCGGCCGCCGGAGCGCGCGGGGTGACGGCGGGTCAGCGCGGCGGCGCACAGGGCGGGCGCGGCGGCGGTGATCAGGCGCTGACCGAATCGCAGCGGCTGCTCCGCCAGGAAGAACAGAACCTGATCGAATATCTCAAGCGACAGGCCGAGGTGCGCCAGCAGGGCGGCCGTGGCGGCGGGGGCGCCGGACGGCGGGGCGGCCCTGGCGGCCAGGCCGGTCCCCCGCCCGAACCGATCGCGCGCTTCCAGCCGTCTGCGCGTCAGAGCGTAACCGATTTGCAGCTGTCCACCGACGAAAACTACGTGTATTTCGGAGTGAGCGAACGCCCGGAGATCCCGGCGCGCGCCCAGGATGTGCCGAGCTACGTCACTGAGTCTGCGTACCCGGAAATGATCCCCGGCCGCTCGAATGTGGGCGATTCCCAGGGGCGCAGGGGGCTTGCCATTCTCGACCTCAAGCAGAACAAGACCTCCTGGGCCGACGCCTCGGCCTTTGCCGGCAACGAACGGCCGATAAAACCGGGCGATGCGCCCGTACCCCGGATTCTCAACTGGAGCACGCCCGAATGGTCCGACGACGGCAGCCATGCCGTCGTCACCGTGCGGTCGCAGGATTACAAAGATCGCTGGTTCGTCACCATCGATCCCGCAACAGGCAAAGCCTCGGTGCTCGACAACGCTCATGACGACGCGTGGCTTCGGGAAGGGTCGGTGGCGACCGGCACGGGCGGCGGCGGTGGCTTCGGCGGCGGTGGCATCGCATGGCTGCCCGACAACAAGCGCTTCCTGTTCATGTCGGAGAAAGACGGCTGGATGCATATCTACTCGTTGGACGTCACCGCGGCCCAGCCATCCGCAAAGCAATTGACGTCGGGTAAGTGGGAAGTCGAAAGCGCGCGGCTCTCGAGCGATCGAACGAAGATATTTTTTACCTCGAATGAAGTTCACCCCGGCGAGCGCCACTTCTACACGATGTCCGTCGACGGCGGGCCGGCGACGCGCATCACGACCATGACCGGATCGAACGAGGCGACGGTATCGCCCGACGAAAAATCGCTCGCGATCATTTATTCTTACAGCACCAAGCCGCCCGAACTATACGTAATGCCGTTCACACCCGGCGCTCAGGCAAAGCAGGTGACGACCACGCCCACGGATGAGTGGCGTGCCTTCAAGTGGATTGATCCCAAAGTCATCATCTACAAGGCGCGCGACGGCGCCGAAGTATATGCACGGCTCTTCACCCCGGAGATGATCGGCGCTAAACGCGACCCGCGGCGCCCCGCCGTCATCTTTGTGCACGGCGCCGGGTACCTGCAGAATGCCCATAAGTACTGGTCATCGAGCTACTATCGCGAGTTCATGTTTAACAACCTGCTCGCCTCGCGCGGTTATGTCGTCCTCGATCCCGACTATCGAGCAAGTTCCGGCTACGGCCGTGACTGGCGCACGGCCATTTACGAGCACATGGGCGGCAAGGATCTCGACGACATCGTCGACGGCGCGAAATACCTGGTGGTGACGGAGAAGGTCGATCCGAAACGCATCGGTCTCTACGGCGGCAGCTACGGCGGATTTTTGACGCTCATGGCGCTGTTCACGACCCGGGATGTCTTCGCTGCCGGCGCGGCGCTTCGGCCCGTGACCGACTGGGCGCATTATAACCATGGTTACACAGCCCAGATCCTCAATATGCCTCAGAGTGATCTGGAGGCTTACAAGCGCAGCTCGCCCATCTATTTTGCCGACGGCCTGAAAGGCCACCTGCTCATTTGCCACGGCATGGTGGACACGAACGTGTTCTTCCAGGACACCGTCCGGCTGATCCAGCGCCTCATCGAGCTGCGCAAGGAAAACTGGGAGGTCGCGCCCTTCCCGGTGGAAAATCACAGTTTCACCGAGGAGACGAGCTGGGCCGACGAGTACAAGCGGATTCTGAAACTCTTCGAGGGAGACCTGAGACGTTGATCCTGATCGGGTTCTTGCTGATGCTGGCGTTTCATGTAATCTTGTTCCTGAGGCTGCTGCTGAAACTCGAGTTGAAACCACCCGAGAGGACAGCAGGTGCCATGGAATAGAGACGCTATGCAGGAGCAGGCTGTATGGCTACCCATCTCGAAAGTGTTTTACGCACGCAACTGACAACCCGCCGGCACAGGCTTCAGGACGCCATGTCCACCGCTTCCGAAAGCGCCTACCTGGCCGGGCTGCTGGATGAGGTGGACGCGGCCTTGTCCCGGATGGATGAAGGGACTTTCGGGCTCTGTGAAACCTGTCATGACTCGATCGAGGCAGACAGGCTCATGACGGATCCCCTGACACGATTCTGCCTCGATCATCTCACGCCTCCCCAGCGCAGGGCTCTTGAAGAAGATCTGGAACTGGCTGCGAGCATCCAATCGCGCCTGCTGCCGCCGCAGGACATCGCTCACGCGGGTTGGCAGGCGGCGTACCACTACGAACCGGCAGGCCCGGTCAGTGGGGACTATTGCGACCTGGTGACCACCGAGGAAGGGAGTCTCTACTTCATGCTGGGCGATGTCTCAGGCAAGGGGGTCCCCGCCTCCATGCTCATGGCCCACCTGCACGCGCTGTTTCGCGCCCTGATCGGCGTGGGGCTGCCTCTGGTCCAGATGGTCGAGCGCGCCAGCCGGGTCTTCTGCGAAAGCACCCTGGCCAGCCAATACGCCACGCTGGTATGCGGAAAGGCCGGAAAACACGGTGATGTGGAGCTCTGCAACGCCGGACACCTGCCCCCTCTCATGGTGCGCGCATCAGAAGTCAGAAGCATCGATCCCACCGGCCTGCCGCTCGGCATGTTTTGCGGTGAGGAGTTCGCATCCGACACAGTCCGGCTGGCCAAAGGCGATCGTCTCGTGCTCTTCACCGACGGTCTTTCCGAGGCACAAAACAAAGCGGGCGTGGAGTTCGGAGTCCAGCCGCTGATCGAGTTGGCAAAGGCGCAGCAGGCACTCTCGGCGCGCGCAATGGTGCGTTCTTTCATGGCAAGAGCTGATGAGTTTCGTTCCGGTGTGCCGGGCGGAGATGACCTGACCCTGATGGTGATTGAGCGGATCGGATAGCGAAGCGTCTTTTCCTTTCTACGGGGCGACGCCCTCAAAATCCAATTTTTGCTGTAAAATCCGCGTATCTTGTCCGTACCATGCGCACTCCCTTTGTCTCGAGGAGGTCTTGCGTGCATAAGAGTTCTGTCCTTTCCGTATTGAGCATCTCGATGGCGTTATTCTTCCCCGCCTGTCAGCGTGTCCCTCAGAAGCAGGAAGTCACCGTTCTCCGCGACGGCTGGCGGTTCATGACCGGCGACAATCCGCAATACGCCAGACCCGAATACGACGATTCCAGGTGGGTTTCGATCCGCGTCGATCAGAATTGGGATTCCCAAGGGTATGACAAGCTCGACGGTTTTGCCTGGTACAGGCTCCGCGTTGTCATACCCTCGAGCCTGACTAAGAGTTCCTATCTCAAAGACGGGCTGCGGATCTTTCTGGGCAAGATCAACAATTTCGACCAGTCGTTCCTCAACGGCCGCGTGTTGGGAATCAATGGGATGACGGTTCCTGCCGACACGCCGCTCGATGACTCCTATACCAAGGCGGACACGAACCTCTACGACAAGGAACGCATCTACGTCATACCGCCGAACGATCCGCGCATTCTTTGGGACAAGGAAAATGTAATCGCCGTTCGGGTTTTCGATGCCGGCGGCCTGGGCGGCATGTACACGGGGGATGGGTCGCTGCGCATGGTCGCCTTCCCTGACTACCTGGCCTCCGACAGGGTGGCACAGCCCTTTGTCTATGAGGGCCGGGAGATCCTAAAGAAGTTTTCCATCCGGAACACATCGGCTGCACACACGCTTGAAGGTCGGTTCGTGATGCGCGCAACGGACAAGTTGTCCGGCCGGGAACTGTCAAAGAGCGAAACGCTCGTGCGGCTCCGGCCGAATGCCAGCCGGGATTTCACGATAAAAATGGCCTCGACGGATCACCCCGCACAAATGGAGTGTACGTTCACCTATGAGCCTACGGGAGAAAAGTCGGCCTGGCAGGAGGAAGTGCCCTACATCTTGACGCCTGCTCCCTCCGAGGAGCCGAAAATCAACGGTGCGGGCATCGTCGGTGCGCGGCCGGGCCGTCCGTTTCTGCACGCCGTTGCGGCCACCGGCAAACGCCCGCTGACGTATGGCGCCAAGGGATTGCCCGCAGGCCTCACGCTCGACCCAGCCACCGGCATCATCAGCGGCCGCACCTCGGTCCGTGGCGAGTACAGAGTCGTGCTCGCTGCGGAGAACGCCCTTGGAAAGACGGAGCGCGTGCTTACCATGGTCATAGGCGACCGCATTGCGCTGACTCCGCCTATGGGCTGGAACAGCTGGAACGCCTGGGGCCTGACCGTCGACCAGAACAAGGTCCTGGCCAGCGCGCAGACGTTTAAAAACAAAGGTTTTCAGAACCATGGCTGGACTTACATAAATGTCGACGATGGGTGGGAGATCAAGGGCGATTCACCGGCTCCGAAACGCAAGGCAAACGGCGACATCATCGCGAACGAGAGGTTCCCGGACATGAAGGCGCTCGGTGACAGAATCCATGCGCTTGGCCTCAAATTCGGGATCTACAGCTCACCTGGCCCGCTGACGTGCGGCGGTTACGCCGCCACATATCAGCACGAAGGCAACGATGCGCGCAGCTGGGCGGCCTGGGGGATCGATTACCTGAAATACGACTGGTGCTCGTACGACAAGATTGCCAGGGACAACTCGCGGGCCGAGCTGATGAAGCCCTATCAACTGATGCGCCGCCACCTCGACCAGATCGACAGGGACATCATCTACAGCCTGTGCCAGTATGGCATGGGAAAAGTATGGGAGTGGGGTGCCGAGGCCGGTGGCAACCTGTGGCGCACCACCGAGGATATCACCGACACCTGGGAGAGTTTGAAGAGCATCGGTTTCAGCCAAACGGAGAATGCGACGTTCGCAGGGCCCGGACGCTGGAATGACCCGGACATGCTCGTTGTCGGCTGGGTCGGCTGGGGGCCCAGCCTCCATCCGACGCGTCTGACACCCGATGAGCAGTACACCCACATCAGCCTCTGGTGCCTGCTCTCCGCCCCGCTGCTCATCGGCTGCGACCTCGAACGATTGGACGACTTCACGCTGAATCTGCTGACCAACGACGAAGTGCTCGCACTCGACCAGGATCCCCTAGGCAGGCAGGCGGTCCCGAAAATCACCGAGGATGCGATCCAGGTCTGGGTAAAGGAACTGGCAGACGGAGGCCGGGCCGTCGGGATCTTCAACCTCAGCGAGGGGCCGAAGGATTACGCACTCGATCTCGGCAAGTTGGGGTACACGGCTCCAGTCAGGGCCAGAGATGTGTGGCGTCAACGGAACACCGGCGAGTTCAAAAGAACGATCCCAGCCCGTGTCCCCGCCCACGGCGTCGTGTTATGGAAGCTCACACAATGAAGTGCCGGGTCATCATCCGAACGCCGGAATATCCTGTCGTCCGGAATCCCTAAGGGGGCAGGTTTCGGCGGAATACCGTGTCATGATCGGTCGAGTCCCCTATGATCATCCTGCGTTGATCAAGGTCAGGTTCGACACTTGGAGGGGAATGGTGCCGGACCTCCTGTAATTTTTCAGAGCAGAGGTCGCAGGCCATTTGCAATTGCCCGCCTGACTTGACAATTATTCGGTCATTCTTATAAGCTGGCGACTGGAATCTGAACGTCGAAATATACCTTCATCCGGCAACGAAACCAGCTCCGCCATGGGATACAAGGGCGGCAGCAGATGCTCTGGTCTCCGGTGCGTCTCCCCCAGCGCGCCGCCGGAATTCATGCATCGCAAAAGAAGAGGAATGAAAGACATGGCCAGGAAAAGCATGGGCGGGCTTTCACTGCAGAAGGGTCCCACGGCGCGGATCAGGAACTTGCCGCTGCCCCTGCGTCGCCCGTTCGGCGACATGGCCGACAGGGTCAGGATCCTGTTGGGATTGGAATTGCAGCCAAGGAATTGATCCATGGGCAAGGCAAGAACAAAGACTAGGCAGCAGTTGCAGCAGGAGAACGAGGAATTGCAGGCCCGGCTGGCAGAGGCCGAAGAGACCATCCGCGCCATCCGTGAGCAGGAGGAACTGCCCCAGGCGAACGAGCAATTGGCCGCGATCAAGGAAGAACTTCAACGATCCAACAAGGACCTCGGGCAGTTCGTCTATGCTGCCAGCCACGACCTCCAGGAGCCGCTCCGGAATATCAGCGGATTCCTCGATCTGCTGCTGGAACGATTTGGAGCGCAGCTGGATGGCAAGGCCAGGGAATATATTGGCTACGCCGTGGACAGCGCCAACCGGATGTCCGACCTGATCAATGACCTCCTGGCCTATAGCCGCGTGGATCGGCGCAGGCGCGAATTTGGGCCCACCGACGCGAGTGGACCTCTTTCGGCTGCCCTGGCGAACCTTCGGACCAGCATCAGAGAGGCGGGCGCCACGATTACGCACGACAGTCTGCCGACCGTTTCCGGCGATGAGACCCAGTTAACGCAGCTCTTTCAGAATTTGATCGGGAATGCGATCAAGTTTCGCAAGGCGAACCAGCCCTGCGAGATCCACGTCGGCGCGGAGCGACGCAGGGGCCGGTGGGTCATTTCGGTGCGTGACAACGGCATCGGCATCGCTCCGGACCAGCACGAACGCGTCTTCCAGATCTTCCGGCGCCTGCACCCGCGCGGGGAATACCCCGGCACCGGCATCGGCCTGGCCATCTGCAAGCGGATCGTGGAGCGCCACGGCGGTCGGATCTGGGTTGAGTCGCAGCCGGGTGTCGGATCAACTTTCCACTTCACGCTGCCATCGCCATGAGCAACACACCCCGCTGCAAGTGACAGTGTCAAATACATGATCCGGGCAATGTTGGCCCTGGCAGTGGGCATCGGCACTCTCAGCGCAACGGCTAACGGCCTCGATGCCGGCCCACGAACCGAAGCCGGCAACGCACCTTGGTTCTTCCAGTGGCTGCGCGTAAGTGAAAAATATCCTGGAACAGGCAACGGGCTGGCGATGTGTAAGAAGATCGTGGTACAAAATGGTGGTCATATCTGGGTAGAATCGGAAGCTGGAGAAGGCTCTACCTTTTGCTTCTCCCTTTCAGGAAGCTCCAGGAAATTGTTAAGCGGATTGCCGCCTTCGCACAGGGAATCCCCGATAATGAAGAAGACCACTCAGAAGATATTGCTGATTGAGGACAATCCGGCTGATGCTGCACTATTCCAGGAACAGCTGGCCGGGGCTGCAGGCACCTTCGAGATCGCAACCTGCGGCGATCTGGCCGCGGGACGGCAGCTCGCCGCCGGCGGGCAGATTGCCGTCGTCTTTCTGGATCTGAGCCTGACCGAAAGCGACGGGCTGGAGACGGTCCGGCGCGCGCAAGTTGCGTTTCACGATTTGCCCATCGTCGTATTGACAGGCCTCGAGGACGCACAACTGGGCCTGGAGAGCCTGCGCGCCGGCGCGCAGGACTACCTCATCAAAGGAAAGACCTCGGCGGAGAACATCTCGCGCGCCGCTCGTTATGCGATCGAACGGCAGCGGGTTCTGCGCGAGCTGCAGTTGGCGCATGACCAGCTCGAAGAAAAGATTCAGCAACGGACGGCAGAACTCGCCGCGACGGTCCAATCGCTCCAGGAAGAAGTCCGGCAGCGGAAGCAGGCCGAGGATCAGCTAAGTGTCCGCGCCAGCCAACTGCGGGCCCTGGCCGGAGAGCTGACCCTGGCCGAGCAGCGCGAACGCCGGCGGATGGCTCAGATCCTGCATGATCATCTCCAACAACTGCTGGTGGCGGCGAATCTGCGTGTGTCGATGCTGGAAATGACGGCTGACGGACCGGTGAAGCAGGCTGCGAAGGAAATTGAGAATCTGCTCGGCGAATCGATCAGCGCCACCCGTTCGCTGACCGCAGAGCTGAGCCCTCCGGTACTGCATGATCTGGGGCTGCCGGCGGGCCTCGAATGGTTGGCTCGATGGATGGCCGACAAGCATGGACTGGCCGTCAACATGAGAGCGGAAACGGGCATCCCTCCCGTCGCAGACGATGTGAAAGTCCTGCTGTTCGAATCCGTCCGCGAATTGCTGTTCAACGCAGTCAAACACGCACGCGTCAATTCGGTGACGCTGACGTTGCGCCAGACCGAGGGCCGTACTCTGCAGATCACGGTCTGTGACGATGGAACGGGATTTGATCCGGCCGGCCTTAAACTGGCGGGCGAAACCGGCGGAGGGTTCGGGCTGTTCAGCATCTGTGAACGGCTCGACCTGATCGGGGGCAAGCTGGAGATCCAGAGCGCACCCGGCCATGGAAGCCGGTTCGTCCTGACAGCGCCTGTGGTGCGTGAAGCCGCAAGCCGATCCTGACGGACACGCTGGATCGTTTTGCCTGCCTGTTCCAGCTCGGAAAGCCGGGAGGCTGAGTTGAAGCCAGAGGAATACCGGTTGATGTACGAGGCCGAGCAAAGTCTCTGGTGGTACCGGGGCATGGAACAAATCAGCCGGCGAGTGATAGAAAAGTGTCTTGGCCCCACCCGGGAATTGAAAATCCTGGACGCAGGGTGCGGAACGGGCGGCTGCTTCCGGTACCTGAGCGCGTACGGCCGGGTTTTCGGGATCGACCTCTCCCGCTGGGCTCTTCACTATTGTCAAGGGCGCGGAATCCCTCTCCTTACAAGGGGCTCCATCGCCGAATTGCCCTTCCCATCCAATTTCTTTGACCTGGTTACTTCTTTCGATGTTCTTTGCACGCTGCCGGGGGAGGAGGAAGCCAGAGCCTGGTCGGAGTTGGGACGCGTACTGAAGCCGGGAGGGCTGGTGCTGCTGCGGCTGCCGGCCTGTCCCTGGCTGCGCGGGGCCCACGACCGGGCCGTAGACATTCAGCACCGCTATACCAGGGATGAGGTGCGCCGCCTTCTGGAAAAGAACGGTTGGCAGTGCAAATTCCTCAGTTACGCCAACATGTGGCTGATGCCCCTGGCGGTAGTGAAGCGCTGGAGCGAACTACTGTTCCCCCCGCGGGAGGCGTCAGACCTGGCCATCTCATTTCATTGGATGAATCGGCTTTTCGCTCGAATTCTCAGCAGTGAGGCTTCCTTGATCACGCAGATGTCTCTGCCATTCGGTCTGACGGTTGTCGCAATGGGCAAGAAAAACGAAGACATCACTGCTTGACATCGGAAACGGCATCGGGATCGGTTTGACTACTGAATTTATGAGAGTTACACTGGAGAGGTTTCCGGGTCGTGTATGCGGTGATGGGTTTTCGTTCTCACACAACTGTTCTGGCACCTCCAATGCGCTCCTTCATGTGCCAGATTCTGTGCAGCCTGTTAATATACTTTTGGGGGATGAGGGGTTATGAGATACAAGCATGCAAGTGCTGTTGCGGCAACTATCATGATATTGCTGCCTTCCATTGGCTGTCACAAACGGCCGCCCACGGTGACTTGCGCATTTTCGCCCCAGCAAATCATTCAGGATGAAAGAGCGACTGTGCGCGCCACCGTGACGCTCCCCAGCAAAAAGGCGACTGTAAACTACGCATGGACCTCGACCGGCGGCAAATTGACCGGAACGGGCGATACGGCTACGTTTGATGCCACGGGCGTGCAACCCGGGAAGTACACGGTCACCGTCACTGTGTCGGACAAGTACAAGCATAGTGTTCCATGCTCGGCTGACATCACAGTAAACAAGAAATACCTGCCGCCGACGGTCTCCTGTTCCGTATCGCCGGCATCAATCATGGTCGGGGAGACGGCTACCGTGCGTGCCACTGCCGCCAGTCCGGACGGATCGCCGCTGACGTATTCCTGGACAATCAACGGACAGGCCCAGGCTGCCGGCAGCTCGACCTTCACGTTTGGTTCGGAAGGGAGGCAGCCGGGCAATTACACAATAGGCGTGACCGTGAACACCGGCAAGTTCACGGCGTCCTGCTCAAGCAACGTCACGGTTCGCGAAATACCGATTCCACCGCCCACGATCCAGTGCCAGACGCCGACCGTGGACATCGAATCGGGCAACAAAGCCCAGCTTACAGTGCGGGCAGTCGCGGAAAGGGCCACGCCCACGGTTACCTGGAGTGCTACGGGGGGCACGGTCAGCGGTTCGGGGCAGAGCGCTTCTTTCGACGCGGCCGGTCTGAATGCCGGCACCTACACTGTGACGGCAACGGTGGACAATGGTCGCGGCGGCAGGGCGTCCTGTACCATGACTGTAAACGTAAGCCAGAAGATCAACGTTTCGGGCTTTGCGGAGAACCAGTTCCGCCCGAACAATGTTGCCAAGGCAATCCTCGATAGCGTTGCCGTGCAGATGAAGAATGATCCGCAACTGCGCGCCTCGGTGGCCGGCTATACGGATGGTTCCAGACGCGAGGCGAGGGTCAAAGGGCTGGGTCAGAAGCGGGCACAGGCGATAGCGGATTACCTGGTGAGCAAAGGGATCGATGCGTCCCGGATCACGGCTACGGATGGCGGTGCCAGCACTGTCGGCGATATCAAGACTGAGGCCGGGCGCAAAGAAAACCGCCGTGCCGAGATCCTGCTGGCAGTTCATTGAGCCGCCGGGCACATGCAAAGGAAACCGCGGATAATCTTAGCATGGTCCCGGAGCCGCAGCCGTATCAGCAACCACGAAATACACAAAACCCAAAAATTCTTTATCGTGGGTTTCGCGTATTTCGTGGTTCTATAGAGTGACTTGACCCATTCTGTCAGAAAGACGGGAAAAACTTCGCAACCCCCGGATCCCGGAGGTCTCCGGCAAAAGTTGCCCTCAGGAGATATCAGTGGGACGGTAGACGCTGCGGGTTTCGCGGGTCGAAATCTATCCTTACGGTCGTAATCACCGGGACAGCTTCACCATTCACGTAGGTCGGGGAATAACGCCACTGCTTTACTGCTTCCACGGCCGGCAGTTGAAGCAGCGGATGGCCTCCACCGTAAATCCTGACGTTCGCCACTTCTCCCAGTTCGTTCAGCAGCACCCGCAGCAGGAGAGGTCGGGCAACGCGCATCCGCGTGGCCGGTTCAGGGTAAACCGGCGCGACCTTCTTGATGAGCTTCAATTCCTGGATGTTGCCGCCGACGCGCAGAGGTTCGCGTGTCGGGCTCTCGACGCCAGGAACCGTGCTGGAATACGGGCCGGGAAATGCCGGCGGCAGATCCGTAACCAGTTCGGAATGCCGCGGGAGGCCTTGCGCAGCGGGTACGACCGTATAGATCTTCGTCGGTTCCGTCGTTTGAACCAGCACCGCCTTGTGGTCGCGCAGAACCCTGAGAAACAGCTGGAATGCATCCTCCCTTGACACAGGGCTCGAGCTTTCAATGGTCAGAGTCCCTCTGACTTCTGGATCAACCCGGACCGAACCCAGATCCAGCAAGCGGCCAAATTCAGGCAGAGCTTCCTGCAGGTTGGCATTATGGAAACCGAATAAAACTTGAACGCCCTGCCGAGGGGCGCCCTGATCCACCTGCGCCGCGGCCGGCGCGCAGGCCAAAAGGGTAGAGCAGGATGCGGCAAAGCCGCCGGACCGGGCCAGAAGCGCAACAATCGCTGCGAGGCTGACAATCAATCTGAGTCCGGTCATGGTGGATACCTCCGGTCAGGATTTCCCTGATTAGACACGATCCTCTCCCACAAGTTCCGCAAATAAAGGCAACCATGAATTGTAGGGCTAATAGGACGACAGGAGCTGCAGGGGAAACGCTGCCGGAACTGCTTTTGCCGCCGCACCCCGCGAGGAGAGTCATGAGCGTTATCGAGACAACCAGGCCTCCCCGCATGAGCCAAATCCCCATCTCTTTAGGACCTAACCCTCAAGTCTCGCAAAAGTTTCCTTAAACTTCTCCATCGATGGATGTGGTGCGGATCGCGAGTCCCCTGATTATCTACTTCTTGATATCCAGCAGGCCGCGGCGTTTCAGCAGCGGTTCGATCTTGGGCTCGGCGCCGCGGAACGCCTTGTACTGAGTCATGAGATCGAGGGCGCCGTACTTTTCGAGCACGCTTTTGCGGAATGCGGTCGCTGTCGCCTTATCGAACAGACCCTTCTCCCTGAAGGCTTCGAAGGCGTCGGCATCCAGCTGCGCGGCCCAGATGTAAACGTAATATCCGGCCGAATAGCCGCCGTTGAAGATGTGGTTGAAATACGTGCTCCGGTAGCGGGGCGTAATCTCAGGGATGAGGCCGATGCCGGTCATGGCCTGGGTTTCAAATTTGTCTACATCCACGTCGGGCTGAGGCGCGGCCAGCTCGTGCCATTTCATATCGAGAAGCGAAGCCGCAAGGTATTCCACAGTCTCGAAGCCCTGGTTGAAGAGGCTGCTGTTCTCGAGGTTCTTGACGAGTTCGGCCGGAATGACGGCGCCGGTCTGGTAATGCCTGGCATAGGTGGTGAGCAACTCCGGCTCCAGCATCCAGTTCTCCATGATCTGTGAGGGGAGCTCGACCGCATCTCGTGGTACTGTGCGGCCGCGGAACGTGCAGTCCGAGAGCAGAGTCGCCAGCGTATGCCCGAATTCGTGGGCGAAGGTCTTCGCCTCGTCCACGCTGAGCAGCGAGGGAGCGTTGGCCGTAGGGCGCGTGAAATTGCAGGTAATGGTGGAGAGGGGCGCCACACGCTTGCCCTTGTCGTAGTATTCCCGCCGGAACGCACTTGACCAGGCGCCGCCGCGTTTGCCCGGACGGGGGTGGAAATCCATGTACAAAACCCCCACGTAACTGCCGCCGGCTTCGCGCACCTCGAACACCTGGACTTCCGGATTGTAAACAGGAATGTCGCTCCGTTCGGTGAACTTGAGGCCGTAAAGTTTCTCGCACAGCGTGAAGATGCCCTGGCGCACATTCTCGAGTTTAAAATAGGGGCGCAGGGCGGCATCGTCCAGTGCGTACTTTTCCTGGCGCACCTTCTCGGCGTAATACCACCAGTCCCACGGGGCGAGCTTGAATTTGCCGCCTTCGCGGTCAATGATGGCCTGCATATCGGCCACCTCACTCTTGGAACGCGCTATCGCCGGGGTCCACAGTCTCATGAGGAAGTCATCCACGGCCTTGGGTGTCCTGGCCATGTTGGTTTCCACGACGAACGCGGCATGAGTGGGATATCCGAGCAGCTTCGCCTTCTCGCTGCGCAGGTTGACGATCTGGCGGACGATGTCCTTGTTGTCGCGCTCGTTGCCGCGGTCGCCGCGCATGATGTAACCGCGATACAACTTTTCACGCAGATCGCGCCTTGTCGAATACTGGAGGAAGGGGGTCATGCTCGGCACCTGCACCGTGAAGACCCACTTGCCGGGCATCTTCTGCTGGCGGGCCGTTTCCTCGGCCATCGCCCGGACCGAGGGAGGCAGACCAGCCAGGTCATTGCTGCTTTCGAGGACCAGCTTGATGTCGTTGGTCTCGGCCAGCAGGTTGTCGCCGAACTTGAGCGACAGCATCGCCAGCTGCTGGTTCAGTTCACGGAGCCGGGCTTTCTGTTTTTCGTTCAGCAGCGCGCCCCCGCGCACAAAGTCGCGGTAGGTGTTTTCAAGCAGAAACTGCTCCTCCGGGGTGAGCTTCAGCCTGGCTCGCTGATCGTAAACAGCCTTCACCCGTGCGAAGAGTTTTTCGTTCAACCGGATGTTGTCGCTGTGGGCCGCCGCAAGCGGCGCAACCTCTTTTGCGATGTTCTGGATCTCAGGCGTAGTGTCTGCGCCCTGCATCGCGCTGAAAACCGCGTTTACTTCAGACAGGAGCTGCCCACTGGCATCAAACGCTCCCAGGGTGTTGGCAAACGCAGGAGCGGCCGGATTGTTGACGATGGCATCGATTTCGGCCTGCTGCCGCCGGATGCCTTCCTTGATGGCCGGCAGGAAGTGCTCGTTCTTGATCAGGTTGAACGGCGGGGTGTTGAGGGGAGTGGTGTAAGGTGCGAAAAACGGATTGTTCTTGTCGGCAGCTATATTTTGATCAGCCGCACCGAACGTAACGCAGTTCATCATTGCCATCAACACAATAATGCACCTCAAATGATAGTACATCGCGGGCTCCCTCCTCTTAAGATATGGGGATCATTCTAAAGCCCCGGATCGACCCAGATCAACGCCTATAAACACGACCGCCAAGACGCCAAGAACCGCGCTGAAAAAAAGCAGCCACAGCCAAATCAACAACCACGAAATATACGAACACCTCTTTCATGCGCTTGGCGTATTTGGTGGTTCAGCAGCTTTGCTTGCAGAGATCGACAAATCAGGGTTCAAGACCCATCAATGTTCCGCAGTCTCCGCGATCTCAGCGTGGAGACTTTTCGGATGTGCCCACGCCGCAGGCGACAATTTCCTCGGTGGCCTTGTTCAAATCCATGGTAGTAATGGTTTGCCGGACGTCCTTTTATTTTGAGCCGGCAGTGGAATCTTTGTCACCAAAAGCTCCTTCCGGGTCATATCCAGGTAACAGGAGGATGGATATGGCAAATGCAAGCGCAGTGACCGGCACTTATATGACCCGCACCGCTGGACTGGTTTCCGTGGATGGCCGCACATATCCCTTGAAATCCGCACGGGCTGAAGCGCGCGCGGAGGGGGGCGTCGCGGCCACAACCTTCGCCCAGACTTACGACAATCCCTACCATGAGCCGCTGGAGGTGCTCTACACGCTGCCGCTGCCGGCGAACGGCGCCGTGATCGGCTATACGATCCGCCTCGGGAAGCGGATGATCCGGGGCGAAGTAAAGCGGCGCGCGGAGGCGCAGGAGGCATACCGCAAGGCCCTGCTCGATGGGCGGACCGCCGCCCTGCTTGAGCAGGAGCGCGCCGACACCTTCACGCAGAAGCTCGGCTGCCTCCCGCCGGGGGAAACAGCGGAGGTGGAGATCGAGGTGCTGCAGCCACTGGTGTTTCTGCCTGCCGTCGGGGAAATGCCGGCACGGTGGGAGTACCGGTTCCCAACGGTTCCCGACGTGCGCTACGAAGGTGCTCCGGGCCGGGTTCCCGATGCTGCTAATCTTGATGTCGACCGCGCTGCCGGCGAGGGCACGCCGGTACGGCTGGTGGCAAGCCTCTTCGTAGCGGATGGTTCTGCCGCTTTGCTCCATCCTCACGCACCCGGTCAGGTAATCGATCTCGAAGACCACCAGGGCGGCGTTCGTATTGCCTTGCGGGACGAAATGAAGCTCGACCGTGATCTGGTGATCCGCTGGTGCGCCACCCAACAGGAGGTTGGCGTGCGCTTCGTGGAAGGAAGAGGGCTTCCCTGCGACGACGGCCGCTACATTCTGCTCACTCTGACACCTCCTGCGGCCGTTCCCAAAGGCTTCTCCCGCGACCTGACCCTCCTCATCGATGCCAGCGGCTCGATGTCGGGACGTCCCCTCGACCGGGCGAAGATTGTGGCGGAAGAACTGCTGCGCAGCCTCGACCCCGGCGACCGGTTCGAAATCCTGGCATTCGCCGGCGGCGTCGAGCGTCTCGTTCCCCACCCGGTGGAGGCAAACGACAAAAACATCCGGCGCGCCCTGGATTTGCTCGGCAGGCTCGAGGCCGGGGGGGCGACGGAGATGGCCCAGGCCATTATTGCAGCGCTGGCGCCGCTGCGGCGCGACTCGCAGCGGCAGGTTATCCTCCTCTCCGATGGATATATCGGGTTTGAGGGCGAGGTGATCGGCGAAGTGCTGCGCCGGCTGGTTCCAGGCGCCCGGCTTCATGCCGTCGGCATCGGGGCCGCACCCAACCGGACCCTCACCCGCGGCGCCGCCCGTGCCGGCAGAGGTGTCGAGATTCTGGTTGGAGATGACGACGACGCCCGCGCCGCCTCGCGCCGCCTCCTGCAGGCCACGGTCCGGCCGGTACTGACCGACCTGGAAGTGAAAGGATCGGCCCTGGTCGCGTTGGCGCCCGCACGACCACAAGATGTCCTGGAGGGGCAGCCTCAGGTGCTTCTGGCCGAGATCTCTATTGCCGGCGGAAGTTTGGAGATCCAGGGGAGGCTAATGGACCATTCGGGGTCCTGGACCCGCCGAGTTGAAATTCCCGGGGTCAAAGAGGCAGAGCTGACTGCTGACATGATCCCCAGTGCGTTAAATCAGACCGTTCTCCCACTTGGCGCATTGTACGGGCGGGAGGCAATCGAGGATCTCGAACTGCAGCTGGCAGCTGTCAAAGGCCGGGAAGCCGCGGCGTTTGAAGCGAGGATCGAGGCTCTCGGGCTGCGCCACGGCATCGCCAGCCGGAAGACAAGCCTGATTGCGATTTCCGAGGACCCGACGGTCGATCCCAAGGACCCGCGCCGCCGCGAGCGGTTAGCCGTGGAAGTCCCAGCCGAGGTTTCGGCCGAAGGAGTCGGGTTGTTGCCGTCGATCAGGGCGGCCGCATATGCCCCGCCGGCAGTGCCAAGGATATACAGGGCAATGCCGAGTTTGGGGCTCTTCGAAAAAGCCTTTGGCTATGGTACGGAGGATCGTGAGGAGAAGGATGAAAGTCACGAACTCGCTCCCAGCCAGCAATGGGAGGATGTGGAGCGCTATCTACCCGAAGGAAAGGGTGAGCCCGCCCTGCTGGAAATATTCGAGGCACGCGTCTTGCGGGTAGACGGTCCGATCCTGATTTTCGAGTTCGAAGTGCCCACAGCGGGATTCCTGCTTCCGGATGACGGCGCCATGGTGCGTGTATCCTTCGGCGACGGTACGGTCCGTGACGCAACGCTGGTCGGCCAGGAAAGCAGCCCGCCGGGACCGCATCATTTGGGGCTCACGGTCCGCATGGCTCTGAAGCTTGAGGATCAGTACAGCTGGCTTCACGGCGAGGCGCAGCTCACTTGGACCGAGCCCGGAGCCGGAGAGGTCAATTTGCACATCATGCTCGGGCCGTAAGTCAAGCGCGCAGACTGCTCTTAAGGGGATTACTTGATGACGAATATGGAGCGTGCAGACGAGGCGTTTCGACGTGCCCGGTCGGGGGATCGGGAGGCCTTTGCGGAGTGGATGGGGATGGTAGAAATCCCCTTACGCCGCAGCCTGCAGCGCTATGCCCGCGCTGCCGACGTGGAAGTCGTGCTCCAGGAGACGTTCGTGCGCATGTGGCTTGTGGCCGATGACCGTCAGCGGCTGCTGGAAGGACCCAACGCCGCGGTCAAGTTCGCCTTTGCGGTGGCGCGCAATGTAGCTTTCGAGGAAATCCGGAGGTGCCGCCAGGACCGGTTTGTCGACCTGGATTCTCTGGATAGCCTGCCCGAAGGACGTGTCGAGCCTGATCCGCCCGATCCTGCCCTGGCCCGCGCTATCCAGGACTGTATGGGGCGCTTGCCCAGGCAGGCTCAGAAGGCGCTGTCGGCTCGTGTGCGCGAGGGAGTCCTTCCGGATCGCGAACTTGCGCGGACCCTGCGCATGAAGGTGAACACCTTTCTTCAAAACATCGTCCGGGCACGCAGGCTGCTTCGAGCTTGCCTGGAGAGGCGTGGAGTGCGCCTCGAGGAGGTCCTGTCATGACCGTCGATCCGGGAGGCCTATTGATCGAGCAGGCTGCCTCCGCTTTCCGGGAACGCAATGCCTGGGGCCGCATCCTGCCGTCGCCGGCCTGGTGGGACCTCTCGCCAGAAGACCGGGAGGCTGCGTGCGCGCGTCAGCTGGAGAGCCGCCTCATCGAGCGTGCGCTCAATCCCGCCGGTTTGAGCACAACCGTCCGGGCCGTCCTGGAACGGCTTAAACAGCAGTGATGAGTCATGAGTGGCCGCAAATGCCAGCAGCTGCCAGTTTGGTCCTCATCACTATGACTTGTCACTCATTTTGAGGTTCCTGTATGCCCATCCAGGGATGGAAACGACTACTTCTCAATGCAGACAAATTTGCAGGGAAAGGTAACTTTCCGATCGAAGCGTACTCGGAGTTCATGCCCCCGCCGCGCCTGGGGTTCAGTCCATACACGCGCCGGGACAGCGGTTTTTTCGCCGAGGAGGATCCTTGGGGCTGGCCGGTAACGGAGTATGAAGAAGCCTTCCAACTCGTGCCGGGATTGCACTCCGTGGCTCAGCAGATCCTGAAGGTGCTGGTGCATCTTGCCCGCGGCGAACCGGCGCACGGGATTTCCAGAATCAAGCTGCTCGACAATCCCTATTGGCCCGAAGAGCTTGCCCGCCATGCAGGGGCGCTGGCCCACGAACGATTCGTCATCATCCTGCCGCTGGCGCTGTCGCGGTCGCAGGACGACAAGGGCCGCGTACGCTGGACCCTTTTCGGCGGCAGTGAACAGGGGCCCTCCCGGGCTTTCTGGAGAGGATTCTACACCTCGCCGGGAAGCGAACTGCCGGAAGAACATGCGTTGGGTTTCATCTGCAAGTTGGTCGGTGAAGTTTACGGCGCGCCCCTCACTTCTTCGGGTGAGTTATATCGCGCCGGATTTCGCATTCTGATTGGGGATCACGCACCGGCAAGCGATGACCCGCATCCAAGCTGGACGTCGCCCTACCTGTGGACTGCCGGACAGTCGCTGGACGGTGTGCACTACATGCTGACCTTTACGCCCTTCAGCAAGCTGCCGCCCCCCGTGCGCGGTGCCTATCTCGAAGGCAGGCTTCACCTGTTGCCTTTCCCCGGCAGTTTGTTGTTTTGGGGAGCGCCCGCATATCTGCAGCTGCAACGGGAGCTTCCGCTCGCGCTCCAGATACCGTTGCTCCACTCCGTTTCGCGTCATGAGGGTCCGCAGGGATTGCGCATCCCGCAGTCGGGCTGGCTCCACGAACCGGGATCCGGGCAATCCGAATCCGGTGACCTTCATGCTCCTTTCCGGAACACTTATATCAGGACTCATCGCTGGGCGCGTGTGCACCGCCACGAAGACGAAACTGCCGTGCTGGCGCGCGAAGACAAACTGGCGCACGTCCTCTTCAGCGCCCGACCGGATGACGTAGAACTCTACGGCAAGCCGATGGCACGCAATGCCCAGATCTGGACGCACGACTACCATCTCCTTCTTGACGGCCCCCACGCCGCTTCCGCGGAGATTCGCCGGGCCTTTCAGGTCGTGAGTGCGGGCGGCATGTTCGGCTACCGGTTTCAGTTTCCGGCGATGCGTGTCGGCCTGCATGAGGTCTACTGGCATCGCCCGTTGGTTGCATACCAGTCGCCTGCAACCGGGGAGCCGGTATTGCTCCAGGATTGGCCCCCGGGATTTTTGACAGCTTACCGCACGGATCGGCTCACTAAGGAACGTCCGGTCGAACTCTGGCCGCGTCTTCTGGAGCGCGAGAATCACCTGGCTGCGTCGCAGCTTTTCGAGCAGTCGCCGGATGACCGGCATCCGCACCAGACTGCCCAGAACGTGCGCAAGCTTTTTGATGTCGCGGCGTCGGTCGGAATGCATCCTCTGCCCCGCACCTTTGCGCACCGGCTGCTGACGCTGGGCAAGTATGAGTCGCTCGATGACTGGCTGGAATCACTCTCCGTGCGTGCAACCGAGCCAGTGAGGGGCCGGCGGCTTGCCGCGGAAATCGGCCGACTGCTCGAAACGCAAGCGTCGCCATCGATTGTGAGCGCACCCAAGGCGCCGGTTGATTCACTAACCTATGGCTACACGGCGAACAGGTCTTTCGAGACCAGATATTGGAATACGATCCGGAAGCTGGCTGCAGGCGCGTTTGTCAATAAGTGCAACGCCGACTGCGTGCGCGATCCGGTCACGCTCAAGATGCTCCATCATCATCACCGCGATCTGGAAGCCCTCGGAGACTACTTGCTCGCGCACTATGCGCAGGTGGTGTCTGCCTGCGGTTTGGGAGGGAAAATCCTTGTGGGAGAGCTCCCGTTCCGATGGAAGACCGACTTCGATTTTGATTGGTCGGGCGGTTGGCTCAGCAACCAGCAGGAGCGCACACATGAGCGGAACCTGCTGGTGGTCATTCCGGGTCGGGATCGCCGCAGGGCTGTAATCATGGCCGACCACTACGACACGGCCTACATGGAGGACGTATACGACAAGGCGCGCGGTGGTTCAGGCGCCCGGATCGCGGCTGCCGGGGCCGATGACAATCACTCCGCGACCGCCGCCCTTATGCTGGCTGCGCCGGTGTTGTGCCGCTTGAGCTGTGCGGGCAACCTGGGCTGTGACGTCTGGCTGGTTCACCTTACCGGGGAGGAGTTTCCCTCCGACTGCATGGGTGCGCGGCAGCTATGCCGTCAACTGGTCGAAGGGACGTTGAAGATCCATCTCGCCGGAGGACGCAGCCGCGATCTGTCGCGGGTGCAGGTACAGGGCGTGTATGTTCTCGACATGGTCGCCCACAACAACGACCACGCCCGGGATATCTTCCAGATTGCCCCGGGCGCCGGGGCCGAGTCGCTCCGCCTTGCCTATCGGGCTCATCGCGCCAATGAAGCCTGGAACAGCCTCACCGGAATGTGGAACCGGCGCGCCTCAAGAAGGGGTCGCGGGCGCGGGTGCCGCAGCGCCGACGGCAACACGATCCCCAGGATCGCGGAGCATCCCGTTCTTCACGGAGAGGTGCGGTTGCCATATGACTCAAGGAGCACTCTCTACAACACCGACGGTCAGATTTTCTCCGACGTTGGTATCCCGGTGGTGCTTTTTATGGAAAACTACGACATCAACCGCGCCGGCTACCACGACAGCCACGACACCATGGCGAACATCGACCTTGACTACGGCTCCGCAGTGGTTGCCATTACCATAGAGTCCGTCGTCCGCGCCGCCACCGTCCCCTAAGCGCGCCGAAATCGCTTTGAAAGGCGGCCGCACGACGCCGCGTTTCATGCAAGCGGAAAAGCAGGATCATGCCGTCGTATGCCTGAGTGGCTGCCGTCCTCGCGGGCCGCTTCCACGAATACCATAGTGCGGATTTACCGGCTCCGCTCCTTGTCGACCCGCACAATTGCGCTACCCCATGGCGCGATTTTCAGGTTGCCGCTGACCTTTGCGCCGGCTTTCCCGGCACTGTCGCTCAGGCGTATGGTAACGGCAGGAGTTCGGTTCCACTCCAGTGTGGCTCCTTGGGCTGTGGCCGTCGGATTGTACAAATAGATAAGCCACGCCTGGCCGCCCGCGAGAGGCTCAAGCGACGAAACCAGGACCTGCGCGGGCCTGACGCGGAGCAACGACGGCGGGGGTGGCGCCGCCGTGTCGGCAGGCAGAACGACCAGGGGTTCTCTGGCTTCTCTGCCGATGCGGGCAGATTCCTCCGGCCGGAAGCCGGCATGGGGAAATAACGAAAATCGGAAGGTCACCGGCCCTTCCTGGTCGGCCTTGTAGTTCGTGTGCCAATAATTGTTCATCGCGTAGGAATAGATCACAGGTGATGATTGGGCCGATTGAGCCCACGGGTGCTCTGCCGTGATGGTGCCGATCTCGATCAGGGGAGCGTCGGCGGTGGTCCAGGTAACGCCATGGTCGCTGTTGGATATATCGACCCAGCTCTGAACCGAAAAGAAGTTTTTGCATGCGCCCGGCAACTGGTCCGATTCGGGCCGCACGATGCCGTCTGCGACATCGTAGCGCAACTGTCCGCCCGGGACCAGGAACGGAAACGCGATGTGGACGGCTTCTTTCGTGCGCACTGCCAGCTTGTCGATCCGGTTGATGATGTCCACGCGGGCGATGCCATCGATGACGCGATACTCTGCGGCATACTTCCTGGCCCCCGGCGCTTGCGCTTCAACAAGCAGGGAGGCGACGAGATTGCCGCTCTCCGTCACTCTCACTTTGACGGCGGCGAGTTGTCGCGCCTGGAGCGCGTCTTTGCCAGGCACGTACAGGTACTGATTGAGGCCCGGGCCCTTGGCACGATCCACCAGCTCCAGTTTCTTCTCCCCCCACGTGAGGCTCTCAATCGTGCCGTACCTGGAATCGATGGACAGCGAAAGCAGGGAGTTGGCCAGTGTTCCGGCAGTTGCCCTGCAGTTGCCCCGGTTGCCCGCCTTTCCCGGCCGGATGAAGATCCGCCTGGCAGAAAGAGGAGGAACATTTTCGAGCAATACAGCGAGCTCGCCGGTAGAGAGGCGCTGGGATCGGACGGCTGCTCCACTTCCGTCGACCACCGCGTCTCCGGCGGCGCTCTGTTGGCGCGATAGCAGCACAATGTCGGTGCGCGGCCAGGAATTGGTGTTGTAAACGTCGACCGCAATCTCGCGCAGCGGGCTCGGAGGCGGAGCGCACAGTCGAGCGAGCAGAGCCTGCGACATGCTCTCGGCATCGAGCGCAAACTGGCGCTTGATCCGCCACTGTTCCTGTACGGAAGGAAGATCAGGATCGGAGACGCTGTTATGGGCTCCCCAGGTGTGTTCGTCCCACAGCACCACGTTTCGCCAGGCTGCCTGATATTCCCGCTCCGGATAGGAGGCGGGCGCGGCGATGGCCCAGAGCGCCTCGCCCTGGATGAGGCGGTCGGCCGCGCGGCGACTCAACGCGGTTTCGGCAGCCGTAGACGCGGCTCCGTCCTCCCAGTACGGAGTGAAGTCTCCTTTAAAGACCGGGAGGCCTGAGCCGTAGCGCCTTTCGAATTCCGCGAACATCTGCGCGTGCGTGGCGATGATGAGCCGCGGCGAGGCGTAGCGCTCGTTCCATTTCCTGACAAAATCGGAAAGGTTGGCGTCGGGGGGGCCGTTGTCGCCGCCTATGGTGTAGGGGAGCTGGAGAATCTCATAGGGATAACCGTCCTCATCCAGCTTCCTCGTGAGCTTCAGCACCTTTTCGTCTCCGAGTCTCGCCAGGTCCCCTTCGTGAAAGCTCGCATAGCTCGCGCCCGCCACCCACATCAGCACCTTCTCTGCGCCTGACTGGGACGTCCAATAGAAGGGCTTGTCACCCCACTGCTTGAGGACAAAGCCGATGCGGTCGCCGGAGTTCGGGGCGCTGGCGAAAAATTTCACCCCGCTGTGCGCCAGCGCGGGCACGATGCCCCAGCTGAAACCTGGGATGTCGGAAACAAGGGCGGTGGTAACGGGGATGCCGTACTGCTCCGCAAAGCGGCGCGCATAGTCGGTGAAGTGACTCATCTCGGCCGCATTGGCAAGCCCGGTCAGCACGTTGGCATAGAGGGCATTCAGTCCGATATCGCCTTCACGCACGGCTTGAATGACCTCCTGGCATTTCTGCTCGGAAGCCTGTTTCAAGTAGCCTTCGAGCGGCCACATGACTTCGAGGTTCCACTTGTAGCGCGCTTCATACGGATAGCTCCGGGTTTGCTTGATGATCCGCAAGGCCTCGTCGAGGTTTGCCCACTGTTTCTTTTCGATGACCGGCTGAATATCCGTGTAACCGATGTCGTTGTGCGAGTAAGAAAGAAGGTAAATCTCGCGTCTGTTGACCGGCCGCAGCCACAGGGGCAACCGTTGGATGATTTGGCCGTTGATGCTGATCACTACCGGGATTTCGCG
The DNA here is from genome assembly GCA_020072565.1 of Terriglobia bacterium. Lineage (NCBI taxonomy): Bacteria > Pseudomonadati > Acidobacteriota > Terriglobia > Terriglobia bacterium. Next base: position 152,602 of record JAIQGI010000019.1, on the reverse strand, counting down.
TATGGGCGTGATCGCCGGGATGGACAGGTAGAGGGTGTTGGCACCGATGTTGAGAGGCTGCCGGATCGCTTCCATGCCCTCGGCGCTGACTTCGATGGTCCGGCCTTCCTGCAGGTTGTCGAAGCTCAGCCGGAGAAGCCGCTTGGGCTCGGTTCCGTTCTGGGTGAGCGCCGGCTCGGCGCGCACACTCGGATTGAACTGGAAGCTGTACTGCAAAGTCATGTACCAGTCGAGGCTGTTCGCGTCCCTTCCGGTTACCTGCAGAGTCAACGGCGCACCCGGTTTGACTTCGCTCCTCGGAATCCGCAGGAACATATAGCCGAAGAGGTCCCCGGCTCTATCCACGATCGTTGCCTCGAACGACAGTTCGGCGCCGCGTTCCCCGGCGACTTTCCATTTCCCGGCATTGGCGTCCTTCAGGTTTTTGAAGGTGAACCATCGATCGCCATTGACATAGAAGTCGAATGTGTGTGCTTCCCTGCCCGGCCATCCTTCCCGTTCGAGCCCCGCGAGCCAGACCAGCTGGTAGTAGTCCCCCTCGGCCGCGGCAGGGACGGGATCCGTTTCCCAGCTGATCGTGGGCGCTTCTTTGTTGGCCCGGGCCAGCAGCGCGGAATCCGCATCCGGATGGGAGGAATGGTATGCCAGCACTTGTCCGCTTAATGCCTTGCGGTAGCCGTTGATGTAGGTCGCTGCGGTCCCGGCCTGGGTGACGTTGATCACGATGCGGTTCATTTCGCTCTTGCGGGCGCAGCCACTCGACGAGAGAGCCGTGCAGACAAGAATCAACGTCCAGACGTGACATGCGCGGTAATTCATCCAAACCCTCCTCAGGAGCAGGTGATGATTGACGGCTGAGAGGTATACCATATCTAACCCGGAGTTGGGCGCGGTTGCACGCGGAAAAATAGATGACCGGACGTGTGCCGGACGGGCTCGAAGGACTGTTACTCGATGCTGAACGCCGTCACCCTCTGCTCTGCCCTCCGAATGCAGCTCCTCAAAAACGGGAAGCAGCCTCGAAAGACACGGTGCGGAATATCCGCAACGCCTCAACGCAGAGAATGCAGAGGCCGCAAACACGAGGGTCGGCGTGCATCCCGGTCGGTCCGGGTGCATCTGCGGTTGCAACCTGTCCGCGATAAATGGTATGACCTTTAGGCATCGGAGCGGCTATACCTATGAATTGTGACCCTGCGGCAAACTCCTCCCCGACTGATCATCCTCCCTCCGGGGTCTTGGGCCTGGGATCGTGCGACCGCTACTTGAAGCAGGGAGAAGTCCGGAGCCTGGTTCGACAGGGCCTGTCTTCGCTGGCGCTCCACGACAGGCGCCTGCTGGTCATCATCCCGGATGGCACGCGGACAATGCCGTTGCCGTTGATGGTTGATATTCTCGAGGCGGAAGCCGGATCCCGTGTGGCCGCGCTCGACTACCTCGTCGCGCTCGGGACTCATCAACCCATGTCTGATGCCCAGCTCAGCCGTCTGATCGGGCGGCAAGTCGCTGACGGGCAGGCCGGTCGCAGCCGGATCTTCAACCACCGCTGGGAAGATCCCGACACATTCGCGACGCTCGGTACCATCCCGGCAGCGGAGATCCGGAATCTCAGCGGCGGCCTGCTCGAGCGTGATGTGATCGTTTCGCTCAACAAGCTGATCTTCAACTACGACCAGATCCTGATTTGCGGGCCGGTGTTTCCCCATGAAGTGGTTGGTTTTTCCGGCGGCAACAAGTACCTCTTCCCCGGCATCGCCGGCTCCGAGATCATTAACTTCACGCACTGGCTCGGTGCCATCATTACCAACTATCACGTGATCGGCACGAGCTTCACACCGGTTCGTGCCGTCATTGATCGTGCGGCCGCGCTGATCGATCGCCCTGTCGCCTGTCTCGCGCTCGTCGTCACCCATGGCGGGATGAGAGGACTCTACTTCGGCCCGTCGCAGCACGCGTGGCGCGCGGCCGCAGATCTTTCGGCCCGCACGCACATCGTTTACGTCGAACGGCCGTTCCGCCGGGTATTGTCGATTATGCCCGAGATGTACGACGATCTCTGGACGGCGGCGAAGGGCATGTACAAGCTCGAACCGGCCGTGGCCGACGGCGGAGAGGTCGTCATTTATGCGCCCCACATCACCGAGGTCAGCTACACGCACGGCAGCATAATCGACGAGGTAGGCTACCACTGCCGGGACTACTTTCTGGCTCATTGGCAGCGGTTTGAACGCTACCCCGGCGGTGTCCTTGCGCACTCGACCCACGTCAAGGGACTGGGGAGCTATAACCCGTCCACCTGCATTGAGACGCCGCGCATCCAGGTGACGCTGGCCACCGGAATCCCCGAAGAACGGTGCCGGCGTATCAATCTCGGCTATCTGAACCCTGCCGGCATCCGGATCGAAGAGTGGGCAGGCCGCGAGAGCGAGGGCGTGGTTGTCGTTCCCCGCGCCGGAGAAATGCTCTACCGCCTCAAAAAGAATGACGAAGGGCGAATGGCACATGAGGATGGTTGAGGCTGGTGTTTTGGATTGGTGGTGGATGGATTTCTTTGGTGTGCGCCTGTTGAAACGACCCGTCGGTGGACCGGATCATTTCCATTCGTCGACCGCCGAGCGGATGCGGTTACGGCACACTGAGGAGCGCAAGCATGCAATGTGACATCGGCGTGGTCGGTTTGGGCGTGATGGGAAGCAACCTGGCTCTCAACATGGAGCGTAACGGTTTCCGCATCGCGGGCTACGATCTCGACGCAGGCAAGGCAAAGGCTTTTGTGAGCGGGCCGGCGGCGGGTAGGGAGGTGACGCTGGCCGAATTGCCTGACAGGCTGATGACCCTGTTGAAGAAGCCGCGCCGCGTGCTGATGATGGTCCCTGCCGGACCTGCGGTCGACAGCGCCATCACTCATCTCAAGGAGCACCTCGAGGCCGGGGACATCCTGATTGACGGCGGGAACTCGCTTTTCCTCGACACCGAGCGCAGGAGCAAGCAGCTCGCGGCCGAAGGATTCCAGTACATCGGTGCGGGCATATCCGGCGGAGAGCAGGGGGCGCTCTGGGGACCGAGCATCATGCCGGGCGGACAGCGGGACGCCTGGGAAGCACTCGCCCCGATCCTGCGCGCCATTGCTGCCAAGGCCGACGATGGGGAGCCGTGCGTGGAGTATATGGGCCCGGGCGGCGCGGGCCATTATGTGAAGATGGTGCACAACGGGATCGAATACGGCGACATGCAGCTGATCGCCGAGACCTACGATGTCCTGTCACGGGGCCTCGGGCTGTCGGCTCAGCAGCTCCGCGACGTGTTCACCGGGTGGAATCTGGGGGAGCTGAAGTCCTACCTGATCGAAATCACCGCCGAGGTGTTGGCTAAAATCGACCCGGAAACCGGCCGACCGATGGTGGACGTCATCCTCGACGAGGCGCAGCAGAAGGGGACCGGCAAATGGGCCAGCCAGAATGCGCTCGACATCGGCGCCCCGATCCCCACTATCAATGCGGCCGTTGAAAGCCGCATCATTTCGGCGCTCAAACCGCAACGCATGGCCGCCAGCCGACTGCTCCATGGGCCGGCACCGAAGTACGCAGGCGATCCGCAGTGGTTGATCGACGCGGCGCGCGATGCGCTCTACGCGAGCAAGATCACTTCCTACGCGCAGGGTCTCGGCCTGCTGCGCCTGGCGTCGGAGGAATACGGCTACGGGCTTCAGCCGGCCGATATCGCGAAAATCTGGCGCGCGGGCTGCATTATCCGTGCCAGCCTGCTCGGCGACATCATGGCGGCCTTCCGGCGCAATCCGGCGCTTGTCAACCTGCTGCTGGACGAGACCTTCCGCGACGCCATCGAGCGGCGCCAGCAGGCCTGGCGCGCTTTCGTCCAGACCGCCGTCGGACTGGGCATTCCCGTGCTGGCTCTGAGCGCGTCGCTGTCATATTTCGACGCCTATCGCAGCGAACGCCTGCCGGCTAACCTGACGCAGGCGCAGCGCGATTATTTTGGTGCGCACACCTACCGCCGCGTGGACAAACCAGGCGTCTTTCATACCGAGTGGTAGCGGCACTCCGGGACGTGCTCGGTGCAGCGCCTGAAGACTCAAGCGAAAGGAGGCGGGAAATGAAATATGGGCTCGACATGCATCAGGCGGGAGCGCTGGACTTTGTCTCTCTGGGCGCCCTGGTGCATCGGCTGGATCCTGGGATCATCCCGTTTCGCAAGGCCCAGGAGTGCCGGATCCATGTCAGCGGAGGTGAGTACAACGTGGCCGCCAACCTGGCAGACTGCTTCCGTTTGAATACGGGAATCGTGACGGCGATCACAATGGCGTCAATGGTCCTAACATGGCCACTGTCTACAGCGACCGCGGCCACGGTGTACGTGCCCCCGTCGTCTTTTATAACCGGGCTCATGAAGCGGCAGCCCAACTCCGGCCAGGCGACTTCGACTGGAAATCCATCTGCGCCGGAGGCGTGCGCTGGTTTCACAGCGGCGGCATCTTCGCGGCGCTTTCGGAAACCACCGGTGAGGTCATCATCGAAGGCATGAAAGCCGCCAAGGCTGCCGGGGCCATAGTCTCCTTCGACCTGAACTTCAGGGAGAAGCTCTGGAACATCTGGGGCGGCCAGGGGCGCGCCGTCGAAGTTGTCGAGCGCATCGTCCGCAACGTCGACGTCCTGGTCGGCAACGAGGAAGACCTGCAGAAAAGCCTGGGCATTCCGGGGCCCGAGGTTGCCGCAAAGTCCAAACTCGACCCTGCCGCCTTCATCGGAATGATCGACGGCGTGGTCAGGAAGCATCCGCAGGTGAAAATCGTCGCCACAACCCTGCGTGAGGTCCATTCGACAAGCCGGCACAGCTGGGGCGCAGTAGCCTGGATCAACGGCGCAACCTACGCCTCTCCGACCTGCGAATTGGACGTGCTCGATCGCGTAGGCGGCGGAGACGGGTTCGCGTCCGGATTTTTTTATGGCCTGCTCACTGGCGAGACGCCCGAGGAGGCGGTCAGGCTGGGCTGGGCTCACGGCGCGCTCCTTACCACCTTCCCCGGGGACACGACCATGGCAACCGTGGAGCAGGTGCGCGCGTTCGCCCGCGGCGGCTCGGCGCGCATCCAGCGCTGAAGCCGCCGCGGCAGGACGCAGATACATGCTGAGGGGTATCCGCGTTCAGTGGCGGTGAGGTCAGGATCACTTTTTGGGAAGCACACCGATGGTTCGCAACCACTCCTCGGCACGTCTGGGCCACATGCTCACGCTGTGCTGGGATGGCCTCAAGCCGTAGCCATGGCCGCCTGTGGCATAGAGGTGCATCTCCGCCTGCACGCCGGCCTGCTTCAACGCAAGATAGTAGAACAGACTGGATTCGACACGTTCGCCGTCGTCCTCCGTTTGTATCAGCAGCGTCGGTGGCGTGTTTTTGCCGACCCGCAACTCGGGCGCGAGCCTGTCGCCCTCTTTCGGCACCGTGAGATAGGCGGGGTAAATCAGCAGCGCAAAATCCGGGCGGCAACTCTCCTGGTCGGCTTCATCCACCGGATCGTACGTGCGTTGGTTGAAATTGGTGCTGGCTGCTGCCGAGAGATGCCCGCCCGCGGAGAAACCCACGATGCCGACTCGCTGCCGGCTGATACCCCACTCCTTGGCGCGGTGGCGCACCATCCCAAGCGCGCGCTGGGCGTCCTGCAACGCAGCCGTGTATTGCTCCAGTCCCGTGCGCATCGGCACGCGATACTTGAGCAGCACTCCGGTCAGGCCGACGGAGTTGAGCCACTCGCAGATCTCGCTGCCTTCGAGATCGTACGCCAGGCGACTGTAGCCGCCTCCCGGGCACACCAGGACAGCCGCGCCGACATCCCGATTTTTCGGAGGCCGGAACACGGTGATGGTCGGTTTCGTGACGTTGGTGATGCGCAATACGCTTTTGCCTGCCACGTCGCCTCCGCCGGGCGGCGTCATCACCCGCTCTGAGCCGATGTCGCCTCTTTCTCCGGGAGCAACCTTCGGCCACAAGGCAAGGGTCTCCTGCGCGGGGGCGGAAGAGGCTGAAACGGCCAATTCGGAGATCACGGCGATGGCGAACCAGTAGAGAGCCGCGAGCGCGGCAGTGCAGACAGGGGCTTTCATGCTCACGGACATGGACGCCTCCCATGTAAGTGGAATGTCACGAGCTTCAAAACGAATGCCGGCACGCGGAGCGGCCGGGTCGGCGCTACAGTGCGCCGGCCTGGAGGAGCTGATTCTTCATGCCGGCCCAGCATTGCCTGGAAGACGCCTCGGGTGTCCCCGCGCCGCGCCAGTGGGTTTCCAGTGTGACCGCGTTCCGGTAGCCGTCACGCCTCAGCGCGCGGAACTGTCCCACGAAATCGATCAGGCCCTGCCCCATTGCGGCCCACTCGCACGTGCCATCGGGCTTGCGCACGACGTCTTTGCAGTGCACGTGGCCGATCCGGTCCTTGGGCAGGCGGGCGTAGCCGTCCGGGTAGGGAGTCTCGCCGCGAAACGCGGCGTTTCCAGGGTCCCAGGTGAGCTTCAGGTAAGGTGATCGGACCGCGTCGAGCGTACGTGCGGCCTCCCCGCCGGTTGCGGTGTTGCAGGCATACTCGTTTTCAAGCACGAGGGTGACCTTGCGCCTGCCGGCTTTTCGCGCTGCCTCGCGGAGTTTATCGTCCATGCCTGCGCGGTAGAGCGCCGGATCTTCGAGCCTCCAGAAATCGAAGCAGCGCACACGGTCGGTAGTGAAGGTGCGGGCCAGCTCGAGGGCACGCTCCAGCACTTCGTCCTGCTGCTCGAACGTAAAGTCGGCGCTGAACTGGTCGCGCCGCGGGCTGTATTTCGAGACCGGGGCTCCGGGCCAGTCCACCTTGAAGAGCGGGGAGGCAATGGCACTCACGCGCAGCCGGTAGCGTTCGAGAAGCCGCCGCGCCTCACCCACTTCTTTCGCGTCGAGGCGCAGAACGTTCTTGTTCCACAGCTCGCGCAGCTCGATCCAGCCGAGGCCGAACTCGCGCGCGGCCACCTCGAGAGCGCGGCCCAGGTCCTGGCTGATTTCGTCGCTGAGAATCGAAATCTTGAACGGACCGGATGCCGGCAGTCCTCGGGCCGGCATCGCCGATGCCGCGATGGCAGCGCCCAGGCCCGCTAGAAAATTCCTTCGTGAGGTTTCGGACCACATGGAACACTCCTGAAAGAACGACGATCGTGGCATGCTTTGGAATGGAGCCCGAGATGCCAACCACGAAGCCCGCCCGCATGATACGTCAAACTCTTCGCAGTCGTGGCGGTCTCTGTGCTTTGATTTTTGAACACGGAAGCTGCCTTTTGTCAAATACAAATTGGCTTCATGGATCAAAACATATAGCATAGCGCGATCCGGGGGTGCGACATCATGCCAATTCCGTCTGAGAAGTCCGATACACCACTGCAATCCGCTGTGCAGACTCTTCGCATAGGGAAGTATTCGATCGGCATCGGTGACCGCTTTGCGCATCAGGCCGGGGCGCAGCTGCGTGCCTGTATGTTGGCTGCACGAGACGGAATCGATGTGATCCCGGTCTGGAACAAATCGAACCGGGAGCACATGAATGTGGGATCCAGGCCGGGGGACGTCCGCAGGGCAGCCGAAGCCGCCGTGTACAAACTCGGCTGGACCAGGCCCTTTTACGTCGACGCCGATCATATCACGCTGGAAACCGTGGATGGTTTTCTCGAGTCCAGCGATTACTACACCCTTGATGTCGCGTCAGCCATAGGCCGGCTCGCGCCCGCTGATGAAATCGACAGGTTTCTGAAGCGACATCCCGAACTCCTGAAACCCGTCAGTCTCCCCGAATTCGATACCGCCCTGCATATCTCCCGTACCGCAACCGCGCAAACCGCAGGCAATTACCTGTTCGCGGTCAAAGAGGCCGGCCGGATCTATCGCCGCATCGAGGCCGCCAGGGGCAAAGGGCAGTTTGTCACCGAGGTCTCAATGGATGAGACCGACTCTCCCCAGTCGCCGTCGGAACTGCTCGTGATCCTGGCTGCGCTTGCCGACGAGCAAGTCCCGCTGCAGGCGATTGCGCCCAAGTTTACCGGTCGATTCAACAAAGGTGTCGATTATGTGGGAGATGCCGCCAGGTTCGAAGCCGAGTTTCGCAGCGACATTGCAGTCATTGGCCATGCAGTGCGCTGCTATCATCTGCCCGGCAATCTGAAGCTGAGCGTCCACTCGGGCAGTGACAAGTTCTCCCTGTACCCTGCGATCTGCCGCGCTCTGCGCGATTTCGACATCGGCGTCCACGTGAAGACTGCTGGTACGACATGGCTGGAGGAGGTGATCGGCCTGGCTGAGGCGGGCGGGGGAGGTCTCGAGATGGCGAAGGAGATCTATGCTCAGGCATACGCCCGCCGGGAGGAACTGTGCGCACCCTATGCGGCCGTCATCGATATCGATGCGACCAGGCTTCCTTTTCCACAACAGGTGAATTCGTGGTCATCTGCGCAGTTCACCGCGGCGCTCCGCCACGACCGGAAATGTCCGGACTTCAACCCACACCTCCGGCAGATGCTTCATGTCGCCTATAAGACCGCAGCCAGTCTGGGCGACCGTTACCTCAGGATGCTGGACGCCTGCGAAGACACGATCGCGCGCAACGTGACCGCCAACTTGTACGAACGCCACCTGAGGCTGCTCTTTCCCGGCCGGTGACCAGGCAAAGACCCACATGCAGAGGCAGTCCCGGATTTCACGGATCACAAAATACGCCGCCACGAGTGGATTGTGCGATTATCACCGGAGTTGACGTCCGTTCGACGCAGATTCTTGATCGCAAAGTGAAACGTTATGTTGTAGAATGCGAAACGATGAGAGAACCCAAAAGACGTCAAGGCATACTCGTTCTGCACAAGACCCTCGACATCCTGGAAACCATCCGCGAAAGCCGTTCCGGTCTCGCGCTCACCGACCTGGCCCGTGCCCTGGGCCTGCCGAAGCCGACCGCGTATCGCATCATGGCGACGCTTGAAGGCCGTGGATACATCGCGCGCAACCCGGCCGGGCACTACCTCGTCGCCCGGAAGCTGTTTGATCTGCAGCAGGACGAGTCGGAAGAACAGGCACTGCTGCGTGCGGCACAGCCCGTCATGGTACGGCTCGTTGATTCGAGCCGGGAGACCGTGAATCTGGGTGTTCTCGACGGGGCTGAGGTTGTGGTTATCAGCACCGTGGAGAGCCCCCAGTCGATCCGCATGTCCTCCAAGGTAGGGAACCGTCGCTATTTCCATTCCACCGCCCTGGGCAAGGTGCTGCTGAGCGGCCTGCCGGAAAAGGAGGTGCGTCGCCTCATCCGTATCCAGGGACTGCCGCGGCTGACGCCGCGGACGATCGTGAGCAAGCAGGCGTTGGCGAGCGAGCTGGAGTTGGTGCGCAGGCAAGGCTACGCTATGGACAACGAGGAAAACGAGGCGGACGGGCGCTGCCTGGGCGCGCCGATCGTCGGCGTGGGAGGCCGCATCGTGGCCGCGCTCAGCATTTCCGCACCGGTCTTCCGCATGGACATGACCCGGGCTCGCGCCCTTGCGGCCGAACTGGTCGAGGCATGCCGGGGCATCTCACGAGTCCTGACCACTCCCTCGTTGGCCTCGCATTCCTGAGACCCGGGAGAGCTCAAGCCTGCAGCCTTATCGTCGAGACGCTGAAAATCGATGTAAGCAATTGCATTTCTCACAGCCTGGGAGCCCTGGCGCTGGATCCGGGGTGCGGCTGACAGCGAAAGAGGGACAATTCATGAAGAGAATGGCTGGATTTCTCCTGGTCCTTTCCATTTTCGTTCTGCAGCCTGAGACCGATTTTTCCCAAAGCAATGCACTTATCGTCAGAGCCATAAACGAACTGGAACTTGCCCGCCCCAGCGAGACGATCGTTCTCTCCATGAGAGATATCTCCAAATTCGTAACCGTCACCGACTGGAAGAACATCCATGTCACCGATGCGGGATCGGGACGGGAGCTCACGAGCCAGGCCATTGACATGGATGGGGACGGCACCATGGACCGGTTTCTTTTCCAGTCCGATTTCAAGGCTGGGGAGGCAAGGTCTTTCATCCTGAAAGCCGGGGATCCGAGACTCCCGTCCAAAGAGCAATTCAAGGCCTATGGCCGTTTCGTGCGCGAGCGCTACGATGATTTCGCCTGGGAAAACGATCGCATCGCTCACCGCATGTACGGCAAGGCCCTGGAAACCTGGCAGGCGGAACCGTTGACCAGCAGTGCTGTGGACGTATGGACCAAGCGGGTGCGGCGGTTGATCATCAACGACTGGTACATGATGGACAACTACCACGCCGATAATGGCGAAGGAGCCGACTTCTACTCCGCCGGGACAAGCCGCGGCTGCGGAGGCAGTGGCATCTGGGAGAACGGGAAGCTCTTTGTGTCGCGCAATTTCATAGACAGCAGAGTGATCGCCAACGGCCCGATCCGTGTGGTGTTTGAGCTGACGTACGCTCCATGGGATGTGAACGGACGCAAGGTCTCCGAGATCAAACGCGTGACTCTGGACGCCGGACAGAATCTCGATCGCTTCGAAAGCTTCTACAAGTCGGTGCCGGACAGCCCGATCGCCTGCGCGATCGGGATCAAGAACTTCGGAGAGGCGGCCGTCCAATCCAACCGGAAGGAAGGATGGCTGCGCACTTGGGAGCCGCTGCAGAAAGGCAAGGCCGGCAACCTGGGATGCGGCATCGTCCTGGATCCGAGCGCGCTCGTCGATATCACGGAAGCAGGCGGCAACTGCCTGGTCATCGCAAAGGTTTCCGCGGGCCATCCGGCAGCCTATTACGCGGGCTTTGGCTGGGACAAGAGCGGAGATTTTGCAAATGTGAGCGAATGGGAAACGTATCTTCAGAGATTCGCAAGAGGACTGCAATCTCCCATAAAAGTCTCGATTTCCCCCAAGTGAAGCCGCAGGAATGAGTCTCTGCCATATTCCAAAGCGCCTCGGTCGCGAAGACGGGAGGTAAGTGCATGAGCGCGATATTGGATGAGTTCCGGTTGGATGGGAAGGCGGCTCTCGTGACGGGAGCAGCGCGCGGTCTCGGGCAGGCCATGGCGCTGGCGCTGGCCGGCGCAGGGGCCGATGTGGTTGCCGCTGATGTGGCAGACGGAGCCGAGACGCGGGCCGGCATTCAGAAACTGGGCCGGAAGTGCCTGGCGCTGGAGGCAGACCTGGCTGCGCCGGGCGCTGCACCTATGCTGGTCGAGAAGGCCTTATCGGCCTTCGGCAGGCTCGATATCCTCGTCAACAACGCAGGGATCATCCGCCGTGCTCCGTTCCTGGAGTTTACCGAAAAGGACTGGGACGATGTCATGAACGTCAACATCAGGGCCCTGTTCCTCCTCAGCCAGGCGGCGGCCCGCGTGATGGTCAAGCAGGGCTATGGCAAGATCATCAACATAGCGTCGATGCTGTCCTTCCAGGGCGGGATCCGCGTGCCATCGTACACTTCCTCCAAGAGCGCCGTGATGGGTCTCACGCGGCTGCTGGCCTGTGAATTGGGACCCCTTGGGATCAACGCCAACGCCATCGCGCCCGGCTATATGGCGACCGACAACACCAAGGCGCTGCGCGAGGACCCGGAACGGAATAAGGCGATCCTGGAGCGCATACCGATGGGGCGCTGGGGCAAGCCGGAAGATCTCCAGGGCATCGTCGTGTTCCTGGCTTCGAAAGCATCGGACTATATCAACGGATACACGGTGGCAGTGGACGGCGGTTGGCTGGCGCGTTGAGGCAGGCGAAATGGGCGAGGCGAGCGTGAGTGTTCTGGAACGGATAGCACGCAGGCACATTGTCCCCGTGGTCGTGCTGGATGACGAAAAGCTGTCGGAACCGCTGGCGGAAACCCTGCTCAGAGCCGGCCTGGATGTCATGGAGATCACCTTCCGCACCGCAGCGGCCGTGCAATGCATTCGCAGAATCGCGGAGCGGTTCCCAGAGATGCTGTTGGGGGCCGGCACACTGCTGGATGCGGATCAGGTTCGCAGGGCGGCGGAGAGCGGCGCCCGTTTTGCCGTGGCGCCGGGACTGAATCCCCGTGTTGTGGAAAGCGCCCGGCAGGCAGGCTTGGAAATGGTGCCCGGTGTGATGACCCCTTCGGAGGTGGAAAACGCCCTGAGCATGTCTTGCCGCACACTCAAGTTTTTTCCCGCCGAGCAGGCGGGCGGTGTGGCGATGCTCAAGGCTCTGGAGGGCCCTTACAGCCATACGGGCGTACGGTTTATCCCGACCGGCGGCATCAACATGAGCAATATGCAGTCGTACCTGGAGCGGCCGTCCGTAGTCGCGATCGGCGGGTCCTGGATGGTGGAAAAGAGACTGATCGCCGCCGGAGACTGGCGCCGGATCGAGGATTTGACCGTCGCGGCCGTGGCTTCGGCTGCGATTCAGACTCAACAGGGTTTTACAGGCGTCTGATGACGGCGGATTCCGGCGCGCCGGCCACAAAGGCCACTTCCTTCGATGCGTGAGTGAGCCGGTTGGCGATCAAGCTAATCTCCCTGACATTGCCACCCTTCAATTCGAGGAATGTGCCTGTGCCTTCGGTCGCTTTGCAGGATTGAATGAGTCCATCGTCAACGTTTTCCAGGCGAATGACCGGCTGGTCCTTTTTGGGATTGCGATCGGCGAATCGATAGACCTCCAGGCGGCGGACATTGGCAACGTCCAGGGCCGGTCCTTTCTCCGCATGGATCGTGACATTGTCGAAGGTCATGCCGGCGACGTTCGAACAGGAGATACCCGTGCCTGCGCCGTTGACCACGAAGTTGCTGATGCTCAGCCCCTGGATCGGCATTTCAGGCAACCCCTCGATGAGCACCGCGCGCTTGACATCGCTTGCGGTGATGTCGCTCAGGTGGATGTTGCGGAATGTGGGCGTACCTTCGTCGATGGGTTGCGGCGTGCGGGGGTCACTGGCGTTGTATAGCATGGTGACCGAAATGGCGTCGCCGACGCCGCGCATGACCACATTCTGCGCGCGGAAGTTTTCCACAATGTTGCCGCGGCTTCTGGCGGTCTTGAATCGCAGCCCGCGATCTGTGCCTTCGCAGATGCAGTTGCTGACGGTCACGTTGCGTACGCCGCCGGAGGTTTCGCTGCCGATCCCCACGCCCCCATGGCCGCGGGCGAATATGCAGTTGGTGATGGCAATGTTTTCGCTGGGGATGTTTTTCCCCGACTTCTGGAATTTATATCCGGACTTGAGCGTGATGCAGTCATCCCCCACGCTGATGTAGCAGTTTGAAATGCGCATGTTCCGGCACGAATCCGGGTCGATGCCGTCAGTGTTAGGCGCCTCCTCGGGGGCCATGATCGTCACCTGGTCGATGACGATGTTGTCGCACAACACCGGGTGAATGTTCCATGCCGGCGAATTCATCACGGTCAGGCCGCCGATCAACACGTTCTTGCAGCGATAGAGGTTGATCATGCGTGGGCGCGCCCAGTTAAGCGGGGAGCCGGGAGGATTTTCCGGCTCGCGCTCTGCGAGCCCGAGCTTTCTCCTCAGGTCGGTAACGACCCGGAACGCCTTCCACCACGCATCCCCCTGGCCATCGATGACCCCGCGGCCGGTAATGGAGATGTTTTCCAGGTCGAGGCCGGTGAACATCGAGGCGTAGACCGTGCGGTCGATACCTTCCCAACGTCCGGCAATCGAGGGTACTCTTCCGAAGTCCACGCTCCCGAGCAAGGTCACACCGGCCGGGATTTCCACGTGGACGTTGCTTTTCAGAAAGATCGGGCCGGTGAGATATCTGCCGGCGGGGAAAACCACTTTGGCGCCGCCTGCCTGCGCGCAGGCATCCACTGCTTTCTGGATGCTTGCGGTGCAGAGCGTCTTCCCGTCGCCGGCGGCGCCGAAGTCCGCGACGTTGAGCGAGAGGAGCGCGCGGGCGGAGGGCTTCTGCCGCATCGCCGCCGTTGCTTCCCCGGCCGAAGCCATAACCGGCAATGACATTGCCGCGCCGGCTGCGAATCGCTTGATAAACTCACGGCGTACGCTGTTTTCGCTCAGCATTCCAGTCCTCCATTTCATGAACGATTGAAGTGCATGGGGAAATTATTTTTCACTATTAACTCGGCTCTCAGTGCTTCAACGGGCAACACGGGCGCTGGCGCCCTTCATGACCCGTTCCACTTCCGCCACGGTTACCATGGTCGTGTCGCCCGGGGTCGTCATGGCAAGGGCGCCGTGGGCCGCCCCGCACTCAACTGCCCACTGCGGGTCCCGGCCCGTCAGGAAGCCGTAGATCAGGCCGGAGGCAAATGAGTCTCCCCCGCCGACGCGGTCGTAAATCTCCAGGTATTCACGGTTGGTTGCGCAATAGGTCTCGCCGTCGCAATAACAGATCGCCCCCCAGTCGTTGACCGTCGCCGTCCTGGAGTTCCTCAGCGTGGTGGCGACGACCCTGAGGTTGGGATATTGCAGGATGACCCTTTCGATCATACGCCGGAAGTTTTTCGGGTCGAGTTTCGACAGGTTTTGGTCAAGGCCCTCCACGGCGAAGCCCATGGCCGCAGTGAAGTCCTCTTCGTTGCCAAGCATGACATCCACGAACGATGCCAGTTCGCGGTTGACTTCCTGCGCGCGCTTCTGCCCGCCGATCGCCTTCCAAAGCGATTCGCGGTAGTTGAGATCGTACGAAACAACGACGCCGTGGTGCCGGGCCGCCTGCATCGCTTCGGCGGCGGCCAGGGGAGCCATTTCGGACAACGCCGCAAATATGCCGCCGGTGTGAAACCAGCGCGCGCCCTCCCGGGAGAAAATCCGATCCCAGTCGAAATCCCCGGGCTTGATTTGCGAAGCCGCCGTGTGGCCGCGGTCCGAGCAACCGAGAGGGGCGCGCAGTCCGAACCCGCGCTCGGTGAAGTTGAGCCCGTTGCGCACCATGCGCCCGACGCCATCGTAGGGCACCCACTGGACGTGTGTCTGATCGACGCCGCCCTGGTAGATCAGGTCCTGGATGAGGCGCCCGACCGGATTGTCGGCGAACGCGGTGACGACCGCGGTGTCGAGGCCGAAGCAGCGCTTCAGGCCGCGGGCCACGTTGTATTCGCCTCCACCCTCCCAGGCACGGAAGCGGCGAGTGGTATGAATCCGGTCATCGCCGGGATCCAGCCGGAGCATGACCTCGCCCAGGCTGACCAGATCCCACTTACACTCGGCTTTGGGTCGAATCTGCAACATTGGCTTGCCCTCGTTGTCAGCGGGGAAAGGAGGACCGTCCGCTTTTCATTGCTCGCCCGCCTGGCTCACTGCGTGCCGCAGGTTCGCGTCGAGCGGCGTCATCTTCGGCATGAGCAGATGGACCCCGCCGAGGAGTATCAGGTAAGCGGAACCTGCAATCATAAACGCGAAGAAGTAGCCCGCGGGCCCGCTCGATGTGAGCACCTGGCCGAGTTTGTAATCCGCCAGAATGCCGGCCACCGCGCCGACCATGCCTCCGATGCCCGTGACGGATGCAGTGGCCTTTTTCGGAAAAACGTCGGAAACCAGAGTGAATATGTTGGCCGACCAGGCCTGATGAGCTCCTGCCGCAAGTGCGATCAGCAATACGGCGATCCAGTAGAACTGGTCGGAGCGGGCGCAATTTATGAGCACCGGCTCCATCTGCCTTGCCTGCTCGGGTGTGAGCACGCCGCCGAGCGCATGGACATACTCCTTGGCGGAGGCATAGCTGTTGCCGGAGAGGGCGCGCAACGCATTCTTCGCTTCCAACGGCACAGGCTCTTCGACCTTCTCTACTCTCGGCCGGCCGCCCAAGGTGACAATGTTTTCCTTGGTAAGGGTGGCCCTCCCGAGCCGTTCGAAGAAAGCCTGATCCACCTTGAACCGGGTGCCGAGTTGAGTGACCAACATCACGGGCATGATGCAAAGAGAGCAGATAAGGAGAGTGACCTTGCGCGCGCGGTTTACGGGCCAGCCTTTCTTGATGAAATGGGATGACATCCACCCGCCTGCGATGCTCCCTCCGTCGGCGAGGACATAAATGGTCACCAGAGGCAGCGCCACGCTCTTGATATTCAGGCCGAACTGGTCGTAGAGGAATTTCCCGCCCCAGAAGAGGTAAAACCACCAGACGGCATCGGCGATTTTGGCCGTGCTAAAAGCCCAGGTTTCCCGCAGGGGGAGCACCTTCAACCACGACACCTTCTCGGTGGGTGCTTCGGCAATCGAATCGCTGTTGATGAAGGCCAATTCCCGTCTCGAGAGCCGGGGATGGGTTTCGGGACGCCCGGAAAGCTTCAGCCAGGCCACGATCCATATCGCGCTGAACACGCCTGTCGTGAGGAAGGCGAATTGCCAGTTTGTGCCGTCGGGCAACACCACGAGCGGGATTATGAGGGGCGCAAGAATGGCGCCGACGTTCGAGCCAGCGTTGAATATGCCGGTGGCGAAGGCGCGCTCCTTTTTCGGAAACCACTCGCCGACCGTTTTGATCGCGGCGGGGAAATTGCCGGACTCGCCTAATCCGAGGCCAAACCTGGCGAACGAGAAACCGAGCAGGCTGAATGCGGGGCGCACCGCCGCATGCAGCATGCCGAAGACGCTCCAGATGCCTATCGAGAGCGTGTAGCCGATTTTGGTGCCCAGCCGGTCTATGATCGCCCCCATGGCGAGCATGCCGATTGCGTACGCGGTTTTGAAGGCGATGTTGATGGTGGCGTAGTCCTTATCCGACCAGTTGAAAACCTTGTATTGAAGGGTCGGACCCAGTACACCCAGGATGCTGCGATCCATGTAATTGATCGTCGTCGCAAGAAACAACAGCGCGCAAATCGTCCATCGGTAGCGCCCGATTTGGCCCAGAGTGTCTGGTGCGGCAGCTTCACCCAATTCGACGGCCTCCATCTTCACCTTGCTCAAAGTGATATCCTCCGCTGCGAATGAGATCGAAAGGCTTCCAGATACTGCGCTCCATGGTGGCCCATGACCGGGCGGATATGGCGCACGGCATAAGGATCATCCGATGGACGCCGCCCGGGGCAGGACCGGCACAACTCGGGTTTTTGACGAGAAGCCTCCGCAAATTCGGATCTAACCCAAAGATCCCAATGACTTCGGCTTGGCCATGCCGGCGCCGGCAGAGAAGCCGAGACTCTGAGAGATGCCGCGACAGGCGGCTACGACCCCCGGAGCGAGGTTCTTCTTCTCTGCGAGGATCCGGTAGGCGGGCCCCGACACGCTCAATGCCGCCACCGGTCTGCCCGCAGCATCGAGGATCGCTGCCCCGATGCACGCGACGCCCCGCTCATTCTGCTCGTTGTCGACCGCGTAGCCGCGCCTCCGCACCCTGGCCAGTTCCTGCTTCAGCATCCGCCTCTGCGACCGGTGCAGCCCGGAGGCCGGCCTGGCATCCGGCGCTCCGGGGTTCTCCCGCGGCAGCCGGGCCAGCATTGCCTTGCCCATTGCAGTCAACGAGGCGGGCATCCGGCAGCCGACGGTAGCCGTCATCCGGAAGGGGCGGGAAGTTTCCAGGATGTCAATGTAGAGCACTTCCTCGTCGCTGAGTACGCCCAGGTTCACGGTCTCGTTGAAACGCTCGTGCAGCCTCCGCATGAAGGGCTGGGCCAGCTGCTTGAGATCGCGGCGCAGGTTGGATGCGCGCTCGAACAGCTTCGCGCCGAGCCGATAGCGCGACCCGTCGGCGCATCGGTCGATATAGCCGCGCTCCGCAAGCGTGTGGAGCAGGCGGAACGTGCGGCTCTTGCTCAATCCCACACGGCGGCAGATCTCGTTGAGGGCAAGCTCCTCCGAACCGCTGAATACCTCCAGGACGTCCAGCGCCTTGGCAACCGCCTCGACCTTATATTTTCCGATGGTGGTGCGTGGCAGCTTCATGGGTGTGCCGCGATCCGCATCAGTTCAGACACCGCTGTAGGCGGAAAAACCGCCGTCGATCGGCACGATCGTGCCGGTTACGAACGCCGATGCCGGTGAAAGCAGCCAGAGCACGGCACCGAGCAGGTCTTCCGGATCTCCAAACCGCGCCATGGGAGTATGCGCGAGGATCGACTTGCCGCGCGAGGTCAGTTCGCCGGTCTCGCGGTCCTTGAGCAGGAAGCGGTTCTGATCCGTCAGGAAGAAGCCGGGAGCAATGGCGTTGACGCGAATGCGCGGTGAATATTCATGAGCCATATGCACCGCGAGCCATTGGGTGAAGTTGCTCACGCCGGCCTTCGCCGCCGAGTAGGCCGGTATGCGGGTCAGCGGGCGGAAGGCGTTCATCGAGGACACATTCAGAATGACGCCGCTGCCGTGGTCCGCCATGATCTTGCCGAAGACTTGGCAGGGAAGGATCGTGCCGATGACGTTCAGGTCGAAGACCCAGCGCAGGGCTTCGGTGGGAAGGTCGAAGAACTTCAGCTCGGGGCTCGTAGTGGCCTGCGGCTGGTTGCCGCCGGCAGCGTTGATCAGGCAGTCCACCCTCCCGAACCGGGCAAGCACGTCCGCGGCCGCCTTGCGCACGCTCTCGATCTTCAAAACGTCCACGTGGAACAGCGCGGCATTCTCCGCGTGCCTGCCCATGCGCTCCAGAAGGGCCTGACCCGGTTCGAGGCGCAGGTCAAGGATGGCCAGCCGGGCGCCACAGGTGGCCAGTGCGCAGGCGATTTCGCTGCCGAGAACGCCCGTGCCCCCCGTGATTGCCACCGTCTGCCCCGTGAAGTCGTACCACCGCAACAGCTTTTCGAGACTCATCGGCGTCTGAATCATGTTCCCGTCCGTGTGCAAGTTTCGTGGTGCAGAAGGCGAATTTCCCGGCGCGCCGCCGCGGGCCGGCTCCTCGAGCGCACCTGAATGGTTCGCAGACATCCAAAAAAGAACACGGAGCGGGCCGTTTTGTCAAATACAATCTTGTTTTATTTGTTGAAACCAGCGCAAAGGCGGTTGCCTGCAGGCAGGCGATGCCGTAGCATAGTGCCGGCGCAGACCCGACCCCCTCCCTTTGAGCGGCAGAAAGGACCCGATATGGCCTTCATCCATGATGATTTTCTTCTGCAGACGGAAAGTGCCAGGCGTTTGTATCACAAGTACGCGGCCGACCAGCCGATCCTCGATTTCCATTGCCATCTCTCCCCCGGGGACATCGCGGGGAACCGGGCTTTCCGGGATCTGTTCGAAATCTGGCTGGAGGGGGATCACTACAAGTGGCGCGCCATGCGCGCCAACGGCATACCGGAGCGCTACTGCACCGGCGATGAACCGCACTTCGAAAAATTCATGGCCTGGGCGTGCACGGTCCCGCACACGCTGCGCAACCCGCTCTACCACTGGACGCACCTGGAGCTGAAACGCTACTTCGGCATCGAGCAGCTGCTGGACGAGCGCAGCGCGGCCGGCATCTGGGAACGCGCCAACGCGTTGCTGGCAACCCCCGAGATGCATGCCCAGGGGATTCTGAAGAAGTTCCGGGTCAGGGCACTGTGTACGACTGACGATCCCACGGATGATCTGGGCCATCACAGGAACATGGCCGCGTTGGGGTTGGAGGCAAAGGTCTATCCCGCGTTCCGTCCTGACAAGTCGCTGAATGTACACCAGCCCAACGAGTTCAACGCGTGGGTGGACCGGCTGGCGGCAGCCGGCAACACCCACATCGCCGGCCTCGGCGATTTTCTTGCCGCACTGCGCCGAAGGCACGATTATTTCCACCAGCTGGGCTGCCGTCTCTCCGATCACGGCCTGGCCGGATGTTATGCCGATTTCCCGTCCGAGCGCAGCGCAGCCGGTATCTTCGCCAAAGTGCGCGGCGGCAAGCCCGCCACGCTGCAGGAGCAGTCGCGCTTCGCGGCGTATATGATGCTCTATTTCGGCCGCCTGGACGCGGAAAGGGGCTGGACCAAGCAGCTGCACCTGGGTGCACGGCGCAACAGCAACACCCGCCGCATGAAGGAGCTCGGCCCCGACACCGGCTATGATTCCATCGGCGACCGGCCGCAGGCCAATGCACTCGGTGCTTACCTGGATCGGCTGGACCAGGAAAACGCTCTGCCGAAGACGATCATCTACAACCTCAACCCTTCCGACAATTATGCGTTCGCCACCATGATCGGCAACTTCCAGGACGGATCGATCGCCGGCAAGATCCAGTTCGGCAGTGGCTGGTGGTTTCTCGATCAGAAGGAAGGCATCGAATGGCAGCTCAATGCCCTGTCGAACTCGGGCCTGCTGGCGCGTTTCGTCGGGATGCTAACCGACTCGCGCTCCTTCATGTCCTACCCGCGCCATGAATATTTCCGCCGGGTCCTGTGCAACTTGCTGGGCACAGATATCCAGAAGGGAGAGCTGCCCGATGACGAGGCACTGATCGGTTCCATGGTACGGAACATCTGCTACCAGAATGCCCGCCAGTACCTGGGTCTTGAAGTCTAGCCCTTTTTGCGCTGCAGGCACTTCGGGCTTCTTCCGGCTTCGCACGCTGCCGATCATTGATGAGGGCTGCAGCATGCCGCCCCACGCCCAAGTGGCCGGCGGTCGGGAGGCCGTGGCCGCATGGGCACTTTGGCAGTCTGGGCGCGTAGATACTCAGGAAGTCGTTGCTGATGCTGCGGCCGAAGAGGGCGCGCCTTCCTTTTTCTCAGACAGCTGGGTTTGGCGCAGGGCAGCTGCACCCAGCAGGCCGCCCATCCCCATCGACTCCACGGCTGTGCTCGGAACCAGCATCAGGGCGCCCTTTTCTTTCAAGCCTTCGTAGAGCATGTTCATGGCTCGCAGGTGCAGCGCCGTCGGGTTCTCCTGGTACGAACGCGACGCTTCATTGAAGAGGTGGGCGATATCCCGCTCCGCCTCGCCCAGGATGACGCGGGCCTGCTTTTCCCGGGCGGCCTGGGCCTCGCGGGACATCGCGTCCTGCAGGGCCTCGGGGATGACAACGTCGCGCATCTCGACCGACTGGACCGTGATGCCCCATGGATTGGAACGTTCATCAATGAGCTTCTGGAGTTCTTCTTCGATGCGCTCCCTGCCCCGCAGCAGATCTGTCAGCGACGTCCGGCCTATGATATCGCGCAGCGCCGTCTGCGCAGCCCAGCTGACGGCCTGCATGTAGTTCTGCACCTCCAGCGCTGCCTTCTCAGGGTCATATACCATCCAGAACAGCACCGCATCCACATTCACCGGCACCGTGTCGGAAGTCAAGGTCTGCTCGGCGGCGAAGCTCGTGGTAATGGTTCGCTGATCGATCCAGGCGGAGATCGTGTCGATGAAGGGCACGATCCAAAACAATCCCGGGCCCTGCCGGAGATGGTATTTGCCCAGGCGCAGCACAATCGCCCGCTCCCACTGCTTGGCGATCTGCGGCGCCCGCGCCAGCAGGAAAGCCAACAGGACTGCCGCGACGGCGTAGACAGGGTTGTTAACGTAGATGGCGATCCCGAGCCCCGCCAGGATCACAACCAGAAAAATCAGGACTGCAATGACATTCAGCCGGGGCGCCGAGTCTCGCTGTGAGTAAAATTTCTGAGTCATCGCTGGCATAAGCTTCATTCTCCTTTCGAAAGCCTTCCCTTGATATGGATCAGCAATTCGTCAACACTGAACCCCTGCATGGCAACTTCCGCCATAAAACGGTCGGCAAGGCTCCTCAATAGCCGCTCACGCTCCTTGACCGGCATCGCGGCGGGTGGGGGAGCCTTGATGAAAGTCCCTACTCCCCGCCGGGTCTCGACAAGCCCGGCGCGCTCCAGATCCCGATAGACCTTGGCGACGGTATTGGCATTGATGCGCAGATCGACAGCCAACTGGCGCACCGTGGGCAGCTGCGTGTCCGGCTGCAATCGGCCTGTGGCGATCCCCAGCCGGATCGCGCGCTCCAATTGCGCGTATAACGGTGTTGGGTCCGACGGATTAATGTGAAATGTCATTCCTTTTGTCCTAGTGTAATATTCAAATAATACACTAGTAAAATAGTGCACTGGTTGTCAAGGAAAATCTTTCGTTGCCGATCGCACCTGCAGGAGGTTTCCAGTCTCACTCGCAGAGGTGACAGAAAGTTCCTTGCTTTTGTCGACATTTCCTTCTTATATTGTTTGATCAATATTCCTCATCCACCTTGTGCACTAAGAAGCCGGGCGGTAGCGGGCTTGTTGGCGCAGAGAATCCTGGGATGCTCGGAGCTGGCACGACAGTTTTGCATGGAGCCATCATGCGATTGATCATCGCGAAGATATTTGGGGGCATTCAGTGTACGAGCTCAAGATAACCGTCAGTAAAGTGATGGGGGAGTGCACGGCCGATCCGCCCATGAAGCGGGGCGATTACTTCACGGTGAGCGACGGTGACATTCAGATTCCGGAAGGGGGCTACATCTGCCTGTGGGCTCTGCAGAGCCTGATGCCCCTGATTACACCGAAGGAGAGGGAGATTGCTGACAAGGAGGACGAGGACTGGATGTGGCGGGTGCATCACGCGCAGTGTCCCGACCCGAAGGGGCGCGTGGTCTTCAGGATTGAGCGGACCCGCAGACTCGACAGAGACTCCGAAATGACTCCGGAAGTCGGAGCGGGTGCGAAAACAAAGGATGAGATCGATAGCGGTCCCTCCGAAGACGGACTGAAACAACTGCGGATTGAAGTGGAATCGGTCGAGGGCCACTGCACATCACGAATGAAACCGGGCCACCATTTCACGCTGCGCGGCGGGAGGCTCTACATCCCGCCCGGCCGTCATTTCTGTCTCTATGCTCTGCAGGCCGCCCTTCCGTTGCTGCCGGCCAAACAGCGCGCCCTGCAGAAGAACGACTGGTTGAGGGAGGACCGCCGGGTGCTATGTCCTGACCCGGCAGGCAACGTAATTCTGCGCATCGATCCGATGGAATGAAGCTGCGATGATTGAATGCGACATCAAGAGGTGCGTGGGTTGCAGGATGTGCGAGGTAACCTGCAGCTCGTTTCACTTCGGCGCGGTCTCTCCTGTTCTGGCGCGCATCCGCGTGGCCAAGCTGGAAGAGACCGGCATAGACATGGCGGTTGCCTGCCTGAGCTGCGCCGAGAAGCCCTGCCTGGCATGTCCTGCAGATGCGCTGTCGGTCGGGGCCCAGGGCGAGATCCTTCTGGATGCCGAACGGTGCGACACCTGCAAGACCTGCGCTGAGGCATGCCCGATCGGCGCGGTCGGCTTTTATGAAGACCGTCCGCTTTTCTGCGACTTGTGCGGCGGCGCTGTTGCCTGCGTGGATGCATGTCCCAGCCGAGCCCTTTCTTATCTGGAGGCTTACAGGGAGATCCCGCTGAAAGCATTCCTATTGTCGACGGGGAATCCCAATCAGAGGCGCGCCGGCTATGTGGGCGCGCAAGGGGAACCGCTCCGTGCAAGCTGGAAAAACGGCGCGAGGGTCGATTCATGAGCATTTGTCGTGGGAACTGCCTGCGTGTGGACCTGACGCATCATCAGTTTCGGCGCGGCGATACGCCCGAGAACGGGATTGGCGGCAGGACCTGGAACAGCATCACCCTGCTGCGGGAACTGAAGTCGGGCATTGACCCGCTGGGGCCGGAAAACATCCTGTGCATCTCTGTGGGGCCGCTCACTGGGAGTGAGCTGATTGCCACGTGCCGATTTATCGCCAGTGCCAAGAGCCCTCTGACAGGTTACCTGGGCGACTCCGGGGCACGGGGATTCTTCGCTCCTGAAATGCGCTGGGCAGGCCACGATCAGATCGTTTTCACGGGCGCTTCGGACCGCTGGGTCTATCTGTTCGTCGACAACGACCGGGTCGAGATCAGGGATGCCGCCCATCTCATGGGAATGGATATCACCGAGACCACGGTGCAATTGCGCCGGGAGCTGCGCGATCCCGACCTGCAGGTTGCCGCCATTGGGCCGGCCGGGGAGAATCTCGTCCGCTATGCGATCATCTCATGCAACCTGGCGCGCGCGGCGGGCCGGACAGGTATGGGCGCCGTGATGGGATCGAAAAAGCTCAAGGCCATCGTCGTGCACGGCGACAGGCCGGTCAAACCCGCCGACCCGGAACGGTTCAGGAAGGCCTGCGCGCGGCTGCAGTCGAACCTAGAAGGGCACCGCGAGTTCGAGCCGCGTCGCAAGTACGGGACGACCCGCATCATGGATTCGCTGGCCGGAATGGGGGTCCTCCCCGCCTACCATTATCGCAGCACCGTCTTCGCGGATCTCGAAAAGGTCAACGCCAAAGCCCTGCGCCGGGACCATGTGGTAAAGGCGAAGTCGTGCTACAACTGCAGTGTTTTCTGCTCCCGGTACAACTATACGCTGTACGGCGAAGGCGAAGGCCCTGAGTACGAAGCCCTGGCGGCCTTCACCGTCAAGTGCGGCAACTCGGATCTGGAGCTTGCAGTCGGCGTCTCGAATGCGGTGAACCGGCTCGGGATCGACTGTATCAGCGCGGGCGAGGTGATTGCCTGGCTGATGGAATGCCGGCAGGAAGGGGTGATCTGCGACGCCGACGTCGACGGCATCGACCTTTCCTGGGGCTCGCGCGAGGCGTTGCTGCGGCTTCCCGAGATGATCGCGCAGCGGCAGGGCATCGGTAATCTGCTTGCCGAGGGTACGAAGCGCGCAGCCGCGCAGTTCGGCGCTGCTGCCCGCAAACTGACGGCGGAGGTGAAGGGTCTGGAACTCTTTTCTGCCGATCCTCGCGGCATCAAGGGATACGCCCTGACGAACGCCGTCAACTCCCGGGGCGGTGATCATTATCGGGGCGAGCCCATGATCGAGCTGTCAGATGATGAAGATCTCGCGCTGCGGCGGGTAGGCTACCGGGAAGCGGCCCACCGACTCAAAGATGAAGGGAAAGGGGCTCTGGTCAAATACGCCGAGCACCTGGGACTCCTCTCGGACAGCATCACGATCTGCAAGAACATTTCCTGCTGCATGGATGTCGTCGACTTCGACCTGGCTGCCGACGCTTACTCCGGCCTGCTCGGCAGGGAGATCGCGCCCCGCGAGCTCCTGGAAGTCTGCTCGCATGTCAGCCAAGTCGAGCGGGAATTCAACCTGCGCGAAGGCCTGCGCCCCGAAGACGACACGCTTCCTCCCCGTTTCCTCCACCACCCAATCCCGGATGGCCCATCCAAAGGCACTACGATCGATATCCAGAAACTGGTCAAGGACTACTACAAGGAAAAGGGTTGGGATATCCGGTGAGAGGCTACCCGTCCCCCAGTCCATCCACATCCCCGGGCGGGCCTCGCTGACGATCGAGAACCGGGAAAGGGATAACATGTCACCGAACTGATGAAAGGCGGGAGGCCATGACGGCGCCGTTTGTCGAAGGCAAATTCGAGGAGAAGGAAGCGGGGCTGAAACGCGAGCTGTCGGTGCGGCTGCTCGGCATGATTGCCATCGGGCAGGCGATCGGCACCGGGCTCTTCCTCGGAAGCGGGATTTCGGTCCAAATGGCGGGGGCCGGCGTCATCCTCTCCTATGTCATCGGCGCCCTGATCACTTATTTCGTCATGCTGGCGCTCTCCGAGATGACGGTGGCACACCCGACGGCGGGCTCATTTGGAGTGTATGCCGAGCATTATCTCGGCCCGTGGGCAGGCCTGGTTACGCGCTATACTTACAGCGTGGCCCAGATCATCGCCATCGGGGGCCAGATCGTCGCCGTGGCCATCTACTGCCGCTACTGGCTGCCGGGCACTCCCTCCTGGGTCTGGATCGTTGGATTCTCGCTCGTTCTTCTCGCCGCGAATGTCCTGAACGTCGGCAGCTTTGGAGAAGCCGAATACTGGTTTTCGCTGATCAAGGTTCTGGCCATCTGCTTTCTGCTTGTGGCCGGCGTCGTGCTCTTTGGCGGCATCGGGGTGCAGCGCCGGGGATTTGAAGCCTATGCCGCCCAAGGCGGGTTCTTCCCGCATGGCATGGCAGGCGTTTGGGCTGCGGTGACCATGGCGGTGTTCAGCTTCTTCGGCCTGGAGGCGGCAGCAGTCGGCTCGGGCGAAGCCAAGGATCCCGAGAGGACCGTTCCCCGGGCCCTGCGGCGCATCATGGTGCGGCTTGCGCTGTTCTATGTCGGCAGCATGACGGTTCTGGTCGGCATCGTCCCCTGGAATCAGACCGGCATCAGCGAAAGTCCCTTTGTGCTCGTGTACCAGAAGATCGGAATACCCGGTGCTGCGGGCCTGATGAACCTCGTCGTACTGACGGCCGCGCTCACCAGCATCAATGCGAACCTCTACACTGCCTCCCGCATGCTTTTTTCGCTGGCCCGGTCGGGCCAGGCTCCGGCAGCGCTGGGCCGGCTTTCCCCGCGCGGCGTACCCAGAAACGCAGTACTGATCTCAGGCGCCGGGCTGGGCATCGCGGCGTTGATCTATCAGCTGTTCGCGGATACGGCCTATGTCTATATGCTCGGGATTGCGCTTTTCGGCGCCATTTTTTGCTGGACGATCATTCTTGCAACGCACGTGCGTTTCCGGAAGGCAGCCACGCCTTATCTCTCGATCGCGGGCATCTGCATACTCCTGGCCGTGTCGGTCACCATGGGTTTTCTCCCCGGCATGAATGTCGCCTGGCTCGCCGGGGTCCCGTGGCTGCTGCTGATTTCCGCACTCTACTACTTCCGGTCGCCTGCACGCAGGAGAGCATAGAAACGAAAGCGCCGAATAGGACAGGTGCCCTGGCGTCTTCCCGGCATCTCGGCGCATTGGATCATTCAGGCAGCCCCTTCGGCACGCGGCTACGTGCCGAACTGCCGGTCGCCGGCATCACCCAGGCCGGGAAGGATGTAGCCTCGTGAATTCAGGCATCTGTCCAGGGTGGCGACGATGACGGGCACGTCCGGATGCACGGAGTTCAGGTAATTGACCCCCTCGGGTGCGGCAATCACGGCCAGGAGGCGGATGTCCTTGATGGCCAGGCTTTTTAGGAAGCGCATCGCTGCGGCTGCGGAACCGCCTGTGGCGAGCATGACGTCGAGAACATAACAGACATCAACGAGCCGGATCGCCTCGGGATATTTTTCATAGTAAGCCTCGGGCTGCAACGTGACTTCGTTGCGCGCATAACCAAGAAAAAAAACCGAGGCGCTGGGCAGTATCCTCGAAGCCGCGCTCGCCATGCCGATCCCGGCTCGGAGAATGGGTACCAGCCCGATCTTGCCCTGCGGGACGATGCATGCGGCTTCCTCGCCTGTAGGCGTCAAGACCGGAATCTCTTTCGTCGGCAGGTCGGCTGCCGCTTCGTAGATCAGAAATGTAGTGATCAGTTCTATGAGTTCACAAAACCGGTTCCGCTGAGTATTGCGGTCGCGCAGTTCCCTGAGTTGCAGGCGGACCACCGGATTGTTCAAGACGGTCACATTCATTTTTTCTCCTTCTTCGCCAGGCGAATCCACGTTGCTCATGGTTGTCGAGATAACTACTGAACCGAACCTCCTTGCAGGGAAGCCCCGCGTGCTTTTTGATTTCGGGCAGAACCGATTTGAGGGCGATCCACTGAAGGCTACGAACCTGACGGTAAACGCTTCGTGGCTTCGGAAATGAAGCAGGAGAAGGAAGCGCCGCCCGTCAACCAGATCCATGTCGTTGTAAACTGGTTCGAAGAACTCAAACGGCTCGTCCCCGCCGGAAAGAAATGAGCGCGGCTGCGTCGATCGAAAACCGCCATGTCCCCTCGTTCATCCGGCAACCTTGGATGGCCCGGAACCCGGCGTCGTATTGAGGATGCGGATCGCACCGGTGCGATCGCGCTCGAATACGTGCAGGCTCACCTTCACCGATTGCGTGCCGAATTGCAGGGCAGCAAAACCGTGGGTCGCGCGCACGAACCGGCCGCGGTTGCCATTGACCGGACGATTCGTGTTATCGCCTCCGCCGCCGCTGATGACGAATGCGGTCGGCCGGCCCGGCATCTGCAGGTGCTGCAAGACGTGATCGTGTCCGCTGAGATATAAATCGACGTTGTATTTTTTCAGGATTGCTCCCCAGGCCGTCTGCATCGCCGTGCTGTCGCCGTGGCGGCCATCGCTGAAAAGCGGATGGTGCCGAAAAGAGAGCGTCCAGGCGGTCTTGCACGGCTTGGCGAGTTCTTCATCCATCCATCGGATATGAGCCTGCCACTGCTCCTTCGTGAGCGTGTCTCGATTGCTGTCGAGCATCAGGATTGTCACCAGCGGTGTTCCGGACGGCAAATCCGGCCGATACCAGCGGCCTGGCATCTTCCAGCGCGATTCGGGATGCTTGCGTCCGTATTCAAGCTCGGCCGCCATCCCCCCATAGCTGACCTCTTGACAGCCGACATGATCCCCCCGGGAAAACAGAAACGAGGCCGCTGAGGACTGTCCGGGAAAATCCGGTGCAATCCCCGCCAGGGCTGTTACGGCGCTTCCGTCTACTGCTTCTTGGCGATGGGATCATCGTACAGCACTTCCTTCTCGCCCTTTTTGGCAATGAGGCCCTCATAAATCGCCACGATCTTGTCCCGGCGCGCCATCACCCCGTCGATCTCATCCTTGGTAAGGAGCCCCTTGGTCCGCTGCGCAAACTCGTTGCGGTCCAACTTGCGCAATCTCTCCAATAGCTGCCGCTCACACTTGGACTCGGTTACGTTCTTGCTGTCCCTCAGTTCCTTGTAAATGCGGAAAGCACGGCTGAAATCAATCATCCACAGGTGCCAATCCGCAGAGATCAGGACGTTGGTGAGGTTGGGGTCCGTATCGTAAACCAGCTCGCCGAAAATCCTTTTCTTGTACATCTGCTTGTTCCAGGCATCCACATCGGGCGGCTCGATTTTCTTCTTGAGGCGCGTGGCTTCGTCCATTGTGACCGGCAGCCACCAGCTCATGGCGCCGCTGTCGCCCCTCCACTTGCGTTCCACCGTGACCGGCATCATGTCCCCCAGGCCAAGCAGTTTGGCCAGTTCGTAGGCAGCGATGTCATACTTGTAAGAGTCGTGGAAGTTCATTTCCTTGTGGCCGTCGCCAAACTCCATGACCATTTTGTATTCATTGATTCTTTGAAAGGCGGCGTCGTGTGTGATATTCCCATCCGATAAGGTGAGTTGGAATGGGGAGGTGACGCCCTTGGGGGTATTCTTGGCTTTCAACACCTTGGCATTGAGCAAGAACTCCCGCATCTGTTCTTCACTGAGTTTCGGTTCTTCCTGTGCAGGCAGGCAGATTGCGGATGCCATCCAGAATATCACCGGCAGTATCCACAGACGCAAACGGGAGAGGGGCATATATCCTCCTTATCAGCGTAGATAGTCTTCTTGAGGAAACACTCTACGCCTATCCGTTCGATTTGGCCAGTCCGCTGGCGGCACGATGTGCCTCGGATGCTGATTCGGCTGGAGCCGGCGCACGAGAAAGTGTTCCGAATCGTCGAGTTTGAGTTAGACTGAGGGCGCGTGCGGTGATGGTGGGCAACCCTATTGTCAGGAGTAAGCGGAATGGCAGAGGTCTGCGGGAACTATATCGACGGGAAGACAGTGCCTGCACAGGTGCATGCTACAACGCCCGTGTTCAATCCTTCCCGGGGTGAGGTCATTGCGCAAGTTCCGGCCTGCGCGGAGGCAGACGTCCAGCAGGCAGTTCATGCCGCGCGCGACGCACTCCGGGGATGGGCCGATACTCCACCCAACGATCGCGCCCGCATTCTGTTCCGCTACCGGCAGATCCTGGAAGAGAACTTTGAAACTCTCGCCCGCCTGGTGACCCGGGAACATGGCAAGACTTTTGAGGAAGCCTGCGGCGATGTGCGGCGCGGGATCGACATCGTGGAGGCGGCCTGCGGGATCCCCGTGCTCCTGATGGGACAGTTTCTCGATAACGTGGCGCAGGGCATCGACGGATCCGTTTCGCGGCAACCGGTCGGAATCTGTGCCGGAATCACACCGTTCAATTTCCCTGCGATGGTTCCAATGTGGATGTATCCGCTCGCCATCGCCTGCGGCAACACCTTCGTTCTCAAGCCCTCGCCGAAAGTGCCGCTGACGGCGATGCGCCTGGCTGAATTGGCCGGTGCAGCCGGCCTGCCCGCCGGCGTGCTCAATGTCGTCCACGGTGGAAAGGAGGTTGTCGGTGCCCTGCTTCGGCATCCCGAGGTAGCGGCCGTCAGCTTTGTCGGATCCACCAAAGTCGCGAAGTATATTCATGAGACCGGTACCTCCAGCGGCAAGCGCGTGCAGGCAGCGGGCGGCGCCAAGAATTACATGATCGTCCTACCCGATGCCGACCTTGATGCGACCACTGGAGCCGTCATGGGAGCCGCATTCGGCTGCGCCGGGCAGCGATGCATGGCGGGGAGCGTCGCGGTCGCCATAGGAGACGTGGGCGATGAACTCATCGAGCGCCTGGCGAAAGCAGCCGCCGCCCTCAAGGTCGGCCCCACCGATCAGGATGATTCTGTCGGCATGGGCCCCATGATCGATGCCTCCGCACGCGATCGCGTTCTCCATTACCTCGATCTTGGGGTGCGAGAGGGAGCTGCTCTGGCGGTTGACGGGCGCAAGTTGACGCCGCGGTCCGGTCACGGATTTTTTGTCGGTCCCAGCGTCTTCGATGGTGTGAAACCGGGTATGCAGATTGCGCGGGATGAGATTTTCGGGCCGGTGCTCTCCGTGATGCGCGCTTCATCACTGGACGAAGCGATTGCCCTGGCCAACCGCTCTTCCTACGGGAACGGCGGCGTGATATTTACCAGCGACGGTGCCGCAGCGAGGAAATTTACGCGCGAGATCCGGTGCGGGATGGTCGGGGTCAACGTCGGAGTGCCGGCGCCCATGGCCGTATTTCCTTTTTCCGGATGGAACCAGTCGTTCTTCGGCGATCTGCATGTTCAGGGGCAGGAAGCGATTCAGTTTTACACGCGCGCCAAAGTGGTGCTTTCCCGATGGAATCCCGTAGGGAAACGAGGCACCTGGTCTTGACCTCGTCAGCGTCCGATTCAAGCTCCAGGAGTTGGACGTGAAAGCGAAAGCGCAACGCGGACGCCAGCCTCGACAAATCCAAGACCACGAACGGCATGAATTTCACGAAGCGTCCCGTTGCCTGTTTCGTGGTTGTGGAAGCGAAAGGAGTTCGGCATGCTCCACAGGAGGCAAATGATCTTCCTCTTGATTTTATGTGTCTCCACCACTGTCATGACAGGCTCTTCGCAATCTGTCTCCAGCCGCTTTACTATCCTGCTCTCCAACGACGACGGCTACGACGCACCGGGATTGCGGGCACTCATTGAAGCGCTCCGGCCGGTCGGAGAGGTAATCGTTGCCGCACCGGCGGTCGAGCAGAGCGGCAAAGGGCACAGCCTAATCCTGCGGGACCCCATTTTCGTGACAGAGAAAAAGCAGCGGGACGGGACCACCTGGTTTGCCATCGATGCCACTCCTGCGTCGTGCGTCCGGCTTGCCGTGGAATCTCTTCTTACCCGGCGGCCGGCCCTGGTTGTCAGCGGAATCAACCGCGGCGACAATCTCGGCAGCACTGCCTATCATTCCGGCACGCTGGGAGCGGCGCGGGAGGCGGCCATTGTCGGTCTGCCGGCGATCGCGGTCTCGATCCGGGGCGACGACGCCAAGGACTATGCAGCGGCCGCTGATTTCGTCCGTCAACTGGTGGAGCAGCTTCGCAGGAGGCAGATGCTGAAACCGGGGCTTTTCCTGAACGTGAACGTCCCTGCGGGAGAGCGTAAGGGCGTGCGTTTGACCGGGATGAGCGTGAAACCGCGCCATGATAGTTTCGAACGCCGTGTGAGTCCTGGCGGGCGTTTATACTTCTGGCCCATTTGGAAACAGCTGGAAGACGATGCCGAAGGCACCGACGTTTGGGCGTTCGTGCGCGGGTTCATCACCGTGACCCCAATGGCACTCGATGTCACATCATCACAGGGGCTGGAGGCTTTGCGAGGGCTGGACCTTCGCTTACCCCGGCAGTCTGAAGGAAAGTAAGGCGCAGAAGCGCGCGGATGTCGATCAGCGTTTGCCCGCGCGCATCTGCATCCCGGCAGGGTGACTGCTAAGGCAGCGAAGTGCGCGGCAGCCGGATCTGAATCCCTTTGACCTTGCACCTCAACTCGAGCTGCATCTGCTGCCCCTCAGGCGGCGGAAGGATAGTGAAGGAATATTTGCCGTTGACATCCCGGATCATATGGATGAAGTTTGCCTGTAAGGCATTCGCATCCTGATTGCTTTGAGGGAGCGGCAGCACCTTCGATCCCGGTTTTATGGCGCCGAAGACAGATGCTACCCCGGCAGTTTTCTTGGCCAGCTCGTAGTAATCCAGGACCCATTGGCCATACCAGTCGACCGGAACGTAGACTGGATACACGAATACGCTCTCAAGAGCCGCCTTTGCGTAAAACGATTTGAGTTTGTAGTCCGGGTTCAGGTCGCCGTTGGAAATGATCATGACTGCGCGATGCACCTCACGGTTTTGCAGGGAAGGTTGAGACGCAACGTACGCATCCAACTCATCTACAGCCAATTCCAGCGCACGGGCCATGCCGGCGTTGCCCAGCGGCACGGAATCATTCTGTATGCCTACCTGCAGTTCAGCGCGCCGCTCTCCATACTGGAGGAATGAGGCGCGCAGAGCCTGCGGGTCGTGTGCCAGCGGCGCCAGCGTTTCGGATCGGTCGCTGATCAACTTGATACCCATGACCGACCCTGGGTGGAGCATTGCGAAGGCGGCTGCAATGGTGCCGGCCTGCCTCTGAATTGCCTTGGAATCGATCTTTGGACCGATGCTGAGAAGAATCCATGCTACCAGGGGGGTCGAGCGATCGCCGTACGGCAGGCCGGCACGAAAACCTTCCAGTGAAGCCGGCCTGCCGTTGACGCGCAATTCGAAATCCGCCGCCTTCAGTCCGGGGACAGGCCTCTCCTCCTTGTTGAGTGCAGAGAAATAGACGCGTTCGGCCGGCTGGTTCGAGCCCTGAGCGTCATGGCTCAGTATCGGTCTGGAGCTGAAGGCCGCACCCAGTAAGAGGATCAGTGCCCATCGGCACTTTTGCATCGCTTTTTTCTCCATATTCTCCAGATAACCCTACCAGAATTGATGCTCCAAGGGGCAACTCGGTTCATTCCTCTGCCCTTACATAAGGGCCGGCTTCTTCGCAGGCATTCTGAATCCCGGGTATTGTACAGGTTTTGTTGACAAATGGATTCCGGGGAAGGCATATTCCCTCGATTCTCTGGAAAGGATCCGGGAGGAAGCAGGGCAGGTATGGAGTTTGCCGTAATCAAGGAGGTATTTGTCAACAATCTGCTGCCGATCCTGCTCACCACAGGGGCGGGCTTCGCCCTGGGCCGGACCCTGCACCCAGATATCAAAACCGCCTCCCGGCTGGCTTTTTACATCTTTAGCCCGTGCCTGGTTTTTGTCTCGCTGGCGCGTGTCGGAATTGCCGGTGGCGAGTTCGGCAAGCTGGCTCTGTTTACTCTCACGGTCAGCGCGATCATGGGCGTGCTTTCATTCCTGTGCGGGAGATTGCTGGGCGTGGGACGGCATTTGCTGGCGAGTCTGATAGTCGCGTCGGTGTTCGTCAACAGCGGGAATTACGGGCTGGCCGCGAACAAGTTTGCCTTCGGTGAAGCGGCCCTGGCACGCGCCATGGTCTGCTTCGTGTTCGGCACCATCATCCTGTACACCGCCGGGGTTTTGATCGCTTCGATGGGGAAATTCCCACCTTTGGAGGCACTGCGCAAGCTGCTGACGGTGCCCGCGTTCTATGGCTTGATTGCTGCCGGGATCGTGCGCCAGACGGCCTGGCAAATCCCGTTGTTCGTAGATCGCTCGGTTACCCTGCTCAGCGATGCTGCGATTCCGCTCATGCTCGTCATATTAGGACTGCAGATTGCCGAAGCCCGCAGATGGCCCCGTAACCGCATCGGCTTGATCGGCGCGGCAGGTTTCCTGCAACTGGTTGCAACCCCCCTGGTTGCCCTGCTCCTGGCGCGGGTGATCGGCTTGTCGGGGCTCGCGCGCCAGGCAGCCGTTCTCCAGTCCGCCATGCCTGCCGCGGTGGTCGCAACAATACTGGCTGTGGAATATGACCTTGATGTGCCGCTGGTGACCGGCACCGTAGTTGTTACGACGCTTTTGAGCCCATTGACTCTAACGCCGCTGATCGCCTACCTGCTCTCCACGGGCTAGTGGCACCCTCTTTACTTTCGCCCAGGAATCCCAGAGTCTCCGAGCGGATCTTGTCCTGCCGACCTCAAAGACTCCAGGACTCTAAGATTCAAAGCATCAGACGAAGACACCCGACAACCGATACCGGTCTCAGGGTTCCGCAGACAATGCCAGCCTGTGGGCGATATCCGTCATCTGGGAGGATTCGATGTTGGCGAAAGCGGCGCGCAGGTAGCGTTCTTGTCCGGGCCCGAAGGCGCTTCCCGGCAGGCAGAGGAGGCTCTGGCGATCCGCGAGCCGCTTGGCTGCCTGAATGGAACTCAGTTTCTCGAAGGGGTGGCGCAGGTAAGCGAAATATGCCCCGATCGAACCGATGACCCACTGGCCCGCCCGGGCTGTCAGAGCCCTGCGGAAAGCATTTATGCGGCCGGCCATGAGCACCCTTTTCTGCTCGCGCCACTGCGTCAGTCTCTCCACCCCGAACTGTGCGGCAACCTGAGAAATATGGGGAGCACAAATGACAAGGCAATCCATGATTTTGAGCACCTGTCCGACAAACCGGGCCGACGCTACTGTCGCCCCGACTCTATAGCCTGCAAGGCTGAAGGCTTTGGAAAAGCTGTAGAGGTGGATCAGCGTGTCGTGCCACTCCGGCCGAAGAAACAGGTCGTGCGCCCGGGATTGGGTAAGGGGCAGGAAGTCGCGATAGGTCTCGTCGAGGATCAACGCGATGCGTCGGCTTGCAGCAAGGTCGAAGAAGCGCTCCAGGATTTCCGGCGGATACACGGCGCCAGTCGGATTGTTGGGCGTAACCAGGACCAGGGCGCGAGTGCCCCCATCCAATAATGCGGTGGCTTCATCCGGGTCGGGAACAAATCCGTTTTGCTCGCGTGCCTGCAGGTGGCGGGCTTGCAGGCCGAGCATGTCCAGAGTCATCTGGTGATTGAAATAAAAGGGGGTTGGCAGGATGACGTTGTCGCCCGCCCTCGCCAGGGCGATCATCGCGGCATAAAAGGCCTGATTGCAACCCGCGGTGATGCAAACCTGATCGGGCTCAACCGGCGCCCCATAGGTGGTGCTGATTTCGGCGGCGAATGCCCCGCGCAGGCCTGATGTGCCCTGGATTGGGGTGTAGAGTGACATGCCGAAGTCCATCACCTTTTCAGCCAGGTAGGCGGTCAGGCTTGGATCGGGCGGATACCCCGGGACTGCCTGGAGCAGGTCGATGGTGGGAGGGTCGCCGGGCTTGCGGCCCGCCGCCCAACCTTGCACTTCAGGAATGGGCGGCGCGTCGGTGGCCGCCAGCAGAGGATTAATGCAGAACTTCATGGCATGTGGAATGGATTGGATCTTTGCGTCCCGGCATCCCCAGGGTGAGTTGTTCTGTTCACCGCAGAGACGCGAAGACGCAAAGATCCTTGAAGGTGGCGGTTTCTGATTTTGAGAGTTACTTCTTCTCTCCGAATACTGCCGCTTTGAGGCGCTCTTTTTCCTTATCCCTGTCGTTGTAAGGAATTCCCTTTTCCATCCACTCCGGCATGGGCGCGCCCTTCAGTTTATTGTCGAAAAACTGTTGCATGCGGACTGTGTAGTCCTTCATGTCTACCCGCTTGCGCAGGCCATGGGGCTCGCCGTTGTAAACCCACATGTAGACTTCTTTGCCGAGGCGGCGCAGGGCCAGGTAGTACTCGATCCCCTGATACCAGGGGACGGCGTCGTCGCCGTCATTGTGCAGGATGAGCAGCGGGGTTTGCACCCGGTTGGCCTGAAAAACCGGGGAGTTTTCAATGTACTGCATCGTGTTCTCCCACAGGTTTCCACCGATGCGGCTCTGGGTGTGCTCGTATTGGAACTGCCGCGGCATTCCTGTCCCCCAGCGGATGCCGCTGTAAGCGCTGGTCATATTGGCGACGGGCGCCCCCGCCTCGGCAGCCTTGAACCGGTTGGTCTGCGTCACCATGTACGCGATCTGATAGCCTCCCCAACTGTGGCCCTGGATGCCGATGGCGTTCTCGTCCACGAATCCTTTGTCCACTACCGCCTGGATCGCGGGTAGAACGCATTTGAGCGCGCTCTGGCCCGGATAGCCAATGGTGTAGATGATATCCGGCTCAAGCACAAGGTAGCCGTTGCTGACATAGTAGGAGATGTTGATCGAGGTGCCGGGCGCCGGATTCACGAAGTTATTCACGCCGCTGGAAAGCAGCTCATAAATGTAAACCATCATCGGATACTTCTTCTTCGAATCGAAATTTTCCGGCTTGAAGAGGATGCCGCTGAGTTGAACGCCGTCGCTGTTCTTGTAGCGGATCAATTCCGACGTGCCCCAGCGCAGCTGCGCTTTCTGCGGGTTGGCGTTGGTGACCTTCCTCATGTCGTTGAAGTTCGGCCCGCACACGAGGATGTCGGGGAATTCGTTGAATGTCGACCCCGTCAGCATATAGACGTCGGCATTCCTCGCTTTTGTGGGAGCGGAGAAGTTCTTGGCGGCCATGATCAGTTTCTGAGGCAGCCCTCCGTCGATCTTGTCGCGGTAGAAGCCGGTGTCGTGCGTCCACTCGTTGTCTGCCCTTAGCAACAGCGGCTGCTGGGGATCGATCCCACGTTCATTGGGATCGGTTCGGATATTGACGTAGCGGAAGGCGATTTTCTCCTTGCGGCCGACCCCGTCGGTGAGGTTCTTGGCGCCGGATCCGTCAGGAGCGACCTGCCAGATGTCGTAGCGATCGTTCAACAACACGTACTTTTCGTCCTTGGTCCAGCCTCCGTTGCCGTAGCTGCCCGGGGTGCTGGGGGTGTCGTTGTTCTCGTTCCAGAAATTCACGCCCAGACCCTTGGTCAGGTTGACAGTCTTGCCGTCGGGAATGGAAATGCTGTTCCAATCCTTGCCGTCGAAGTAGAGACCGTACTTGGCGTTGGGAGAGAAGGAAATGGAGCCCAACTGTTTGGTCAGCAGCGGCTTGCGGCTGGCGTCGTCGGTGTTGACCAGGTAGGAATCGGAGAAGTTCCCCTGTTCATATCCCACCAGGATCCGGTATTTCCGGTCATCCGTGCCCAGCGCCCAGCGGCCGTCACCCTGCGGCGCAACCTGGGCCATAGTTTCGTCGGCCAGCTGGATCAGCTTTTTGTCTTTGATGTTGAAATCGGCGCTATAGGACCGGTTCGCATCCTGCGAAGCGCGCACCTTCTGCATGGGCTGGATGAAATCATCCTTCCAGTGCCACAGGTCGGCTGAGACCTTTTCTTCCGTGGCCGCGGCTGCGGCCGGAGCCGGAGCCGGGGTCGGGGTTGCGCCTCCGGTCTCCTCAGTGGTGTCTTGGGTCGCGCCGGGCTGAGAAATACTGAAGAAGAGCCTGCTGCCATCCCGGGAAAAAGACAGTCCGCCCCCGCTGATGACGTAACCCTCCCGGAAATTCGGCGTCGCGGTCGAAATCAGCTCCGTTGCGGCGGGACTCTGCATGTCGGCAGAATAGATCTTGACCTTCGGCTGTTTGGCCGTGGCGTCGTCCTTGTCGCTCGTGAAAACCAACTGGGTCTGCTTTTCGTCCCAGGTCAGACGGCTGTACTTGCCACGGCCGCTGAGCAGGGCCGTCGGCTCGCCGGAAGCCCCGACCGCAATGCGGTAGACGCCGTTACCCTCTGGCTTTCTGGAAGACACCGTGTACACCAGGATCTTGCCGTCCCTGGTGAGCGAAAACTCGAGCACATCGGCGAACACGCGGGGCTCGCTCTTTTCAGCCAGACTGCGCACCACCAGGTCGCTCCCATACTGGGTGCGCGCCGCTCCACCGCGACCGGCGCCCGCAGCTCCGGCAGCACCTTGACGGCCGCCCCCACCCTGGCGAGTACCCCCGCCTCCAGCGGCGGGAGGAGTTCCTGCACCTGCCGCAGCACCGGTCTCTCCGCCTCGTCCCTGGGCGGGCGTGGCTTCCGGCTTGGGTTCGAGAAGGTACGCGATACAGTTGGATCCGTCTTCAGGCACCATGAACCTACGCACCCGTTCTACGCGTTCCACCTTGCCCGTGGTCAGATCCATGATTCCCATGGCGTTCTGCGGCATGTCGGCGGCACGCGTGTTCGCTTTCCTCGCAGCTTCATTCTGGGCCATTGTGGGGAGAATCTGAAAAATGGCGTAGCGGCCGTCCGCGGTGAATGTGAGCCCGGCGCTGCCGCCGGCTCCACCACCCCGCGCGCCGGCTCCTCGTCCCTGATCCTCGAGATCGTCGGCTGCGGGTGCAGCGGTTGCCTCAGCTCGGTGACCGCGGTTGTAACGCCACTCCTGGCTGGAAGCCAGATTTCGGACTACGACCTCTCCATCCGCGTCCTGCGGATTGAGCGTGTAGCCCAGAAACTTGGCGTCGCGCGTCAGCTGCTGCAGCTGGATCGCCCGCCACGTATCGTAATCGTTGTGGTTCAGCGGACGCTTGGTCTGAGTCTGCTGCGCCAGCACTGCGATCGAGACCAATGAAAATGCAAAACAGAGAACCAGCAGCTTCCGTGCCAGCTGGGGTCGATTTGGGTGGGTCTTCACGAATCGAATCATGATACCTGCTCCTGTTGCGGGTGTTTTGGAAATGCACGACTTCGGCACAATATCGCCGGCATGATACGATAACCCCCGAGCTCCCGCCACTAAAACCCGATAAAGAAGTGATGTCCCCTTGTCGGATTTCACAGCTCCCATGCCCGGCGATCTGAGATACTATGGCCGGGATGCTCCGTTATTTCAGTTTTGCCTTGTGTACATTGATGACGGACAGGATTGATGAAGATAGGGATTGATTTGGGTGGAACGAAAATCGAAGCAATCGGCCTGGGCGATTCGGGCCAGACTCTTGTCCGCCGCCGGGTTCAGACCCCGCGGGACGATTACGAAGCCACTCTGCGCGCGATCTCGGACCTGGTGCTTGCTATAGAAAACGAAACGGGCTTGCGGGGCACGGTCGGAGTGGGCATGCCCGGGGCCATCTCGCCGGCTACCGGCCTGGTCAAGAATGCCAATTCCGTCTGGCTGATCGGCAGGCGGCTGGCCGACGATGTTTCGCGCCTGCTGAGCCGGCCGGTGAGGTTCGCCAACGATGCCAACTGCTTTGCTCTTTCGGAGGCCGTCGACGGCGCGGCTGCAGGGGCGGAGGTCGTCTTCGGCGTGATCGTGGGCACCGGTACCGGCGGCGGCATCGCAATAAAAGGCCGGGTTCTCACCGGGCCTAATGCCATCGCCGGGGAATGGGGACACAATCCAATGCCGTGGCCCGAGCCCGGCGAATGGCCTGGCCCCTCGTGCTATTGCGGCCGGACCGGTTGTATTGAAACGTTTCTTTCCGGCCCCGGCTTTGCGCGCGATCACCAGGAGAGCGGCGGCGAAACGGTCTCGCCCTCTGAGATTGTGGCGCGCGCCGAGTCGGGTGACCCGCTCGCGGAGGCCTCGCTGCGGCGCTATGAGGAGCGCATGGCCCGGGCGCTGGCGGCAGTGATCAACATCCTGGATCCCGATGTTATTGTCCTGGGCGGAGGCATGTCCAACCTGAGGCGTCTGTATGCCGTCGTTCCTCAAATCTGGGGACGGCACATATTCTCGGATCGCGTCGATACCCGGCTGGTTCCGCCGTTGCACGGGGATTCGAGCGGAGTCCGCGGCGCCGCGTGGCTCTGGAAATAAACATGGTGGGCTATCGGGGTCGCACCAGGTGAAACCTCCTGACTGCAACAAAACAAATTTCGAAATGAGCAAACAAGAGAGCCTTTGTTCACAAACCTCCGAAGGAGAGCATGCTTTACCTGATCTGCTGGTTAAGGAAGTCAATGAGTTTATTCGCATCTGCCATTTTGGGCTCAATGGCAAGTGCCTTTCTTGCCATGTCCCGTGCCTGAATCCAGTCTCGTTGATCTGAATATATGAGCGCCAGCCCGAAATACCCAATGGGATCATCCGGAAAATAAGACACCAGGCGGCGATACATTTGTGCTGATTTATCCAACTCCTTGCGGCTGAAATAAGTCGCGCCCAGGATGCGGTACGGCTTTTGGAGCTTGGGAGTCATCTCCAGAGCCTGGAGCATCATCCTTTCCGCCTCGGCGCTCCTGCCCTGGGAGTAAAGCGTTTCACCCAGCAGAGCATACGCTCCGCCGTTTTGATTATCCTCACTTATGGCCTTTTCTGCCAGCCGGTGGGCGC
The DNA here is from genome assembly GCA_020072565.1 of Terriglobia bacterium. Lineage (NCBI taxonomy): Bacteria > Pseudomonadati > Acidobacteriota > Terriglobia > Terriglobia bacterium. Next base: position 112,339 of record JAIQGI010000019.1, on the reverse strand, counting down.
GTTCCAGGAAGGCTTTACGAAGGTATTGCGTGCCAATCAAAACGCAAAGTTCCGCATGCTGGTTTTTGGTGAGGTTCTTCGCCATGAGCGGCGGATAGTTCTCGACGGGCGGGAACTGCTCGCTGCTCCCGTTGTCAAGGCTGCGGTATATCTCCGCGATCGACTGCTGCGCTTCCGCACGCGCCAGGTACAGCCCTTTGGGAGCGGAAAACTCCAGGTAAGGGAAGTTGTCTGAGTTTTCCGTGACGCCGCTCCCGAACCGAAGCATGTCGCCACGGTTCATGATATAGTTGCATAAAAAGGCCAACTCATCTTCCACGCCCCCCAGCGGAGCCAGATCTTCGCGGACAGCCTTCTCTCTGTACCAGCGGCTGACACGTTCGTAGTCCAGGTGGCATTCCTTGTCACTGCCGATAAACAGGATGTCCCCGCACAAGACAGGGGTGCCTACTTCCACGGGCCGCGGAGGCACGAGCCACATGGAAGCATAGGGAAACGATTCTGCGAAGGTGCGTGACTGCACCTTCAGATCGCGAGGCGAAATGTTGTAGTAGTGGAACCATTGGCAAAAGATGCCGCCTTCATTCAGGCGACTCTTGGCGATCGCATAAAAGTCCCTGGTGAAGAGGTTGGAAACGCCGGTAATCCACGGGTTGGAGGGTTCGGACATGATTACGTCATACCGTGTGGGCGTAGTAAGCAAGTAGTTCCGGCCGTCTTTGATATAAATCCTGAAGCGCGGATCGGCGGCGATGTTGTGGTTCACATCCGTGAAAAACTGCCGGCAGTCAAACATCAGCGCTTCGATCTCAACGCAGTCAATCTGCTTCAGGCTTGAATATAAGCCGGCGCTTCCGGCAGTAGTGCCGCTCCCCCAGCCTATGACAAGAGTTTTTTCGGGATTGGGGTGCAGCATCAAGGGCAGGTGGGCAATGATCCTTTGTGTGATGACATCCTGGCCGGTGCCCGCATCGCTCTTGCCGTTGACCGAGATGATCCGTTCGTTGCCGGCCCGGCTGACGCAAACTACGCCTTCATCGCCTTCCTTGTAAAACAATATTTCGCGGGCGCTTCTCAAATATTCAGGAAAGCTCCAGGCGGATCCAATGACTTCACGCCAGTCAATTCCATACTTATAGATGCCGGCGGTCATCATGTGCAGGTCCCAAGGCTGATACCACTTGCACAGGGCCATGGATGCACAGACCAGGGCGATCATCGAGACAGTCCTGGCAATCGCCGACCAGGAGAGGGATTCACCCAGAAACCACAGGCCGAGCACGAGGGGCAGGGCAACAAGCATAACGAACGAGGTTTGCAGACCAAAATAGGGTACCAGGAAAAAAGCGGTGCCCAAAGATCCGGCGACCGTCCCCAGCGTGTTCCAGAGATACAGATGACTGGAGATCTTCTGGGGTGAGTAGCTTTTGAGCTTCATCAAATGTGTCAGCAGGGGGAACAGGAAACCCAGCGGCACCGTGACGAAAAACATGGTCACGAAGCACAATAGGAAACCCACTGTCTGATTCAAAACAAAGGAGACCGGCAGGGCTTTGATCAGCGCGAAAAAAAGCACGGGCAGCAGCCCGATGATAGCCAGATCGATCAATCCCAGGGCTCCGACTGTCAGGATGATGATAGACAGCCAACGGACCGGCCGCTTGATCCTGCTCCAGTAAGCCTCATAAATGAAGGTGCCCGAGACAATCCCCAGGAGGAGAGCGATCAGCATGATGTTAAAGGAATAAATCGAGGAGCCGATCACGAGTGCCAGCGAGCGCGTCCAGAGAACTTCCAGTCCAAAGGAACACAGCCCTGTTGAAAAGGCGGTCAGGAGGAAGATCGAAGGCAAGTGCTCCCGAGGGACGGGAATCGAAGCATCGGCTTGGCTTGGAGCGGCCTGCTGCATTGCTTTCGTCTGAGGTTTCTTCTTGATGTCAGCCTGCAAGTCCCTGCCCCAAGTCCAGGCGAGGAATCCGATCGTCAGGTTGCCAGCAGAGGCCAGGGCAAATGTCGCAACCTTGCCCATCAATGGCATGAGAAAAAAAGTGACCAGAAAAACGCCGAACACTCCACCAAGAGTGTTTGTGCGGTAGAGGAAACCCATGTTCGCGTAGAAGTTTTTTCCGCTGCGCGTTAAAAACTCCACTAAAAGAGGGAAAGTCATGCCAAGCAGTATGGTCGGCGGCAGCAAGGCGAGCGTTGCGCCGACAAGGCGGAACACAAGCTCCGAGGCCGCTGACAGGCCTTGTGTGCGGACAAACGCTCCATACCATACCGGCAAGAAATGGAGGAGGGGGATCGTCAGCAGTGCGAATGACCCGATGCCCATTTCCACCAGGGCGTAAACCTTTACGGTCTTCTTGAAGATAAGCCGGCTGGTCAAGAAGCTTCCTAAAGCCAGGCCGCACATAAAAACAGACAAAATAGCGGCGACGGCATGGGTGGTGTTGCCGAAAATCAGGCCAAAGGAACGCATCCACAACGATTCGTAAACAAGCGCACAGGAACCGGACCCGAATGCAAAAAACGGCAGGGCCTTTCTCAGCTTTTCCCGGTCCATCGCCTTCCTTCCCATGGTTTTTCGCACACTCTACCGATCCCCCCAGACACAACGGTGGGAGTGCGCAGTTACATTCCGGCCTCGGCTTTTCGGAGATCCAGGCGATGGATCACCATTTTCTTCGGATAGAGTCGAACCGGCTGATTGTGACGATCGAATCCCATTTCGGGCTGTTCACTGAGCCAGAAAATGCCATTGGCGTACGCCAACGAGTTGGCCGGATAGTTCAGCGGCTCGAAGCTCTTCACCATGCCCGTTTGCGGGTCTATGCGCAGAATCACGCTGAGGCGGGGACGCTCCTTGTCGAGTCCATACCAGTTGTCCAAGGGTTTGCCGTCAGCGCCCAGCTTGACTTTTTCGATGGTTGCGGCGCCGACCAGCCCGGCACCGTTGAAGTCCAGGCCGCCAACCCCCACGATTCTGTAGCCTTCCAACTGAACGGTCATCGCCGCGCCTGCCTCGCCAGTATCCAGGTTCACCTTCTGAATACCGAGGTGGCTGGCAACGAACATGGAGCCTCCGCCGACCGCTATGCCGCGGGCGCCGTACACCTTGTTGCTCTTGTTTGCCGCAGTCTCTAGCGCCGGTCCCCATTCCCCTCTCTTGAGGTCGAACTTCAGGATGCCCTGGCCGGCAGTCCACCCGTAGGGCAGGAGGTAGAGGAACTTCCCGTCGCTGGCGAGGTCGACATAGATGTCCTTTCCCTGCACCGCGAGCGTCCGCAGCATCTTGCCCGTCGCCGGATCCAATGCGAACAACTTGTCCTTATGCAGGCACCAGAGCACGCCGCCGACACAACACAAGCCGCCCAGGCGGTCGTCGACCGGAGCGGCGAAGACCGTGCTCACAGCGCGATTCGAAATGCCGGCAGGTCGAGGCTCGAGGGCATTCCATTCCCTGCCGGACCTGTAAAGTTCGATTGGGTCGCATACGCTCCTTTTCCGGTCCAGGCCATTTCGAACCGTTCGAAGTCAGCTGGTATATTAACGGTTCCTTGCCTCGGAGCTGAAACGATTTGTTGTATTTGTCAAAGCCAAGATCTCTCCGCACCATTCTGCCGTTCAGATCACTCCGTTCTGCCTGCGCCAGCCGATATCCTATGCCAGGCACCGGAGGCCGGTTGGAGCTGTGCAGCGGCCTAACGGGCAATCAATCTGAGAATGCGTCGTGGAAATAGCGTGTCAATCATGCAGGAGAACTTCTCGGCGCGTTTCCGGGACAAAAAACCGGCTATTATGGTAGCTTGGTAATCACGAGGAAAGGAGAGCGGCATGATCGTAATGAACGTGGATGGCGTAAAGGAACAAAAGATGGGGACCTATCCGTATAAGGGAAAGCCGCAGACTCTGAAAGAGGTTTACATCCGATGGCTTTCCCAGGTCGGGCCCGAAGGCGCCGCCGAGTATGGTCTCCGGTATTTCACCCTCGGTCCCGGCGGAGAGATTCCGATTCACAATCATCTCTATTACCAGACCATGTACATTCTGAATGGGTACGTTCGCTGCTTTAAACATGATTCCAAAACCGATCAGATCATCGAAGAGAAGGTCCTCGGGCCCAACGATTTCGTTTTCATACCCACGATGGAAGTTCACAGCATGAGAAACGAGAGCAACCAGGAACCCGTGAACTTTCTGTGCTGCATAGCTAATGTCTACGAGGATGACAGCGTTTAACGCGGATTATTCATGAATATTTCAGGTTGAACGCATTCCGCCGGGAGCACGGCGCGTTTTGCCATTCGACGCAGTCCCCTATGTGTACCCACGAGCATGAAAGCTGCTTCGTGCCTCAACAGCCTAAGGCGAAGACCGGGGAGGAGAGCGGAGAGCATTTTGGGCCCGCGGCGCGCGCAGCTATATCTGTCCGGTCCTGTCCCAGGTTTGCAGCAGCCGCTGGTAGTCCGGGTCCTGGTAACGTTCCAGGGCGAAAGCGGGCGCGTAGTGTGGCAAAGAAATCCCAATGAGGTGGCGGGCCAGGAGTTCTCCCGCCGCACAGGCGGCCATCAAGCCGAAGCCCGACAGGGCGCCGATCACATAGGCACCCGCGACCGGCAGCGGCCCGATGAGAGGCCGGTTCTCCCGCGTCTTGGTGTAGTAGCCTCCATCCAGAACCGGCTTGGGCAGGCGGCCGGCGTAGGCTTCCAGACCCGGGATCATCACGGCCAATCCCCTCATGGCGATCTCGGGATAGTAGGGGTCGAGGGCAATTGGGAACACGGGTTCCACCGGTTTGACATCATAAGTCCAAAGGATAAGCACTACATCGCTGTCGGGACCGCCTTCGGGACGCGCATGCACGCCGGACGGGAACTCGTCGAGCAGATACCTTGTCTCCTCCGACTCTGCCAGCAGATCACGCTCTTCCGCCGACCATGGCAGGAAGGTCGGATCGGTCCAGATGAGCAAGGGAGCCTCGCGTTCCACCACCCGCAGGTGATCTCTGAAGGCCACTTTGACATGGAGTTCGTGGAACACGGGTAGCTCAACGCCGATCATTTTCGCCACATGGGGCAGAAATGGCCCGGCTGCGTCGACAAAACTCCGGGTCGAAATCAAAGACGACCCCGCTCCGTTTCTCAGGCGTACCGCCTCTACCCGGCCGCGCGCGACCTGCACGCCCTCCACGCGGGCTTGCAGGAGCTTAGTTCCTCGCTCCCGCGCCTGCTCGAGCATATACATGCCCAGTTGCTGAGCGCTGAACCAGCCGCAGCGCCTGGGATGGACCACGGCGAGGGTACGTTCAGAGAGGTAAGGAAAATGTTTTCGGATCAGCGCCCTGTCCGTGATCAGGTCTGAGCCGGTGGGCTGATGCTCGAAGCCGCGGGCTGGAGCTGGATCGTAGGCAGGTTCGCCCGGCTTGCCGGTGTGATGGCGCACAGGCCCGGCGCCCAGCGTTGCCGCTTCTTCCGCGACGCGTTTGAAGGTTGCAATGCGGGCGGGATCCGCTGTGACAAAAAGGTAACCACGGCGGTTGAGGTTGAAGCGATTGCTGCTTTCGCGGGCCAGGTCCTCGATGATGTCAATGCTGCGGTTCATCAAGGCGACCATGGCGTTCCCGGGGCCGGGCCACCAGTTGCGATAGCACTCTGTAGACTTGTCGCTGGTCAGCGAGAACGGTGCCCGCTCGTCGACAAGGAGCACGTTCTTAATGCCGTGACGGACACTTAACTGATAGGCTGCGGCAATGCCGGCTATACCCGCACCGCAGATGAGGACGTCGGCAGTCGACTCAGTCATGTTGTTCTCATTGAACGATGACAGCCTTCGACACAGATGTTACCGCAGTCTTTGTGTCGGCGGGTACGCCTGTCACCTTGATTTTTTTCAGGCTGAGGGTCCCCTGGGCCTGCAGCATGCTTGGGATTTTTACGTCCCGAGTCAGGAGCGTTTTGCCACTGGCTGATTCATAGGTGAAGCGCACCTCAATTTCCTTATATGCAACGGTGGCGAGGTTGCGGAGAGTAAAAGAGTGAAGGGCAATCCGTGAGTCCTTATCGCACTGCCAGGATTCGTTGTCGACGCGAATGTACCTGTCCGGATACTGGCGGTAGTAATCCAAAATTGTGGGCCGAGCGGCGGGCTTTTGAAAACCGCGCTTCTGCTCGATCCCGTACAGAGGCAAAGGCAGAACTCTTGTGGCCGCCTTGTAGGCCAAGACCAGAAGTGCGCCCGATAAAAGCAAAGCCTCCAAAATCAAGAGCCAGCGGGGCGCCTTGATACGCACTATGCCTCCAGAAGCTCAGCGATCCTTCAACACATTGCCGGGACACGCACAACAAGCGAAATCATACATCTTTTTTCGCTGCCGGACCGTATTTTCTGGCGGCGGTTGGGACTCATGCAAAGCTGCGCACCCGCAAAAATGACCGCCAAAACTCCGAGATGACCTGAAAGGCGGCCATGGCTCTTCCAGGCGTTTGGGGGGTCTTGGTGGCGACGCTTCCGTACCTTTTCAGGCCGACGTCGAGATGAGCGATCCTTTAGGTTCCGCAAAGCTGACTGCGAGGAATGAAACGCCGACGGTATACAGGTCTGCTTCCCCCGCCTCTTCCCTGCGAAGATTTGTTACGGCGCCCGAAGCATCGAACAGCTTGCTGCGGATCTTCAGGACCGTCCCTGGGATGAGCCGTTCGGAGCAGAGAAACCGCATCCCTTGTGGGGAGAAGTCGATCATCTTTCCCCGTCGCGCTTTGCCGGGCCAGGAAGGGTAGTAGAAGACCTTGTCGTCCCTCCTGGTGCGGGAGAGAGCACGTTGATAGGCCCGCTTTTGATCCGCCGGCTTTTCCGACTGCAATGGGCTTTGGCAGGTCAGACAACGCTCGCCCGGCCCCGCCTTGCGTGCGCAGGCTCTCTTGCAGACAGGGCAGAAAACGCTGCTGAGCGGACGCTTGCCGGGTGCCTCGGCTTGCTTGGCATACTTGAGGAAGAGTTCGTCGTCATAGGCGGCGCGCCGAACCGGGTCGCTCAGCACCTGGTATGCCTCGTTCAGCACCGAAGCGTCAGAGGTGGATCCACCGAGGTCGGGATGCTGCTTCAATTCCAGCATCATAGTGCGGTAGCTGGCGCGGATGATCTCGACCGGCGCATCGGGTTGTATCTGAAGTATGCGGTAGTAGTTACGACGGTTCTTCATTTCAGGTCCAGGGATTGCAAGAGCTTATCATCCTTTATTATCGGCACTACCAGGGGGGTGGATCTGCAAAAGTCAAAATTCATAATGGCATTTGACTTTTGCAGATCCGTCCCCGGTCACTTTGCCGGGTTCAGGGTCAGACGGTGCTCTGCCGGCCCCGGCAGCAGTGGTGTGGCGCGGCCATGCACCCAGTCATCGTGGCCCGCACCGTAATAAGGTGACAGCGGGTGATCACTCTGGCCGCCAGCAATGTGCAGGTAACTGCGCTCCTCGTGACCCGGCATGATGCCGAAGCGCTCAGAGGCGCCGAAATCCGGAGCCTGCACGCGCGGCATGTGGCTGTCTCCGGGCAATCGATCCGGCGGCATGTCCAGCGCGCGGGAGAAGATGCCCGGCAGTGACGGCGACAGGGGATGCCGGATCGCTGCGGTGTTACGTTCGCCCCAGGTCCTCGACGCCAGGCCACCAGGCTGGCTGCCGAGTGTGTCTACCACGCTCCCTGCTGCGGCCCTAAGCAGGGCATCCCAATCTGCGTACTTCGGATCGAGCAAGTGCAGCGGACGGGCTTGCAGCAACGCCCAGACCGGGGCCTCGCCATCGTAGAACGGTGGGAGCACGAAATCGTCGAAGCGCGCCTTCACGCGCGCGACAAAGGGCGCCAGCACTGCCTCGTGCACCCTCAGGCGGAAGGTCCGCACGAGGCGATAATCAACGGCATCCGCTGCGGCACGACCACCCCATGAGCCGGTCAGGCGCCTGAGTTCCGAGAGTTTGGGATCGTCGTCCTGCAGCAGCTCGTCCTGCAGCAACTGTTGCCAGCGCGCGAGGAACAGGGAGCGGTCGTCCAATTGCACGGCAAGTAGATCCGTCACAGCGAAATGATCGCGCGTGCGCAGGTCATCGCTGATCTGTTTTGCGCGCGCGCCACTGTCGTAGCCGCCGTCGCCGACCAAATCCAGCCAGGCGTCCGAGGTGGTGCGGTTGTTCGCCGTCCACAGGCGTCCGGAGGCGGGATTTTCGATGCGCGGGACCTGTGCCGGCCCGGCGAAGCCGGTCCATCCTGTACCCGGCTGCGACCAGTCTGCGGGGAGGGCCGGATTATATCCACTGCGCAACGGCAGCGCGTTGCCGGTCAGCGTCCAGCCAATGTTGCCTTCGGCATCGCCGACGGTGAAGTTCTGCGGCGGCATGGCAATAGCGGGCGCGAGATCCAGCGCCTCGTGTACGCTGCGGACTCGTTCCAGTTTCATCAGGCTCAGGCTATGGGTGCGCGTCAGGTGCGCGATCCAGGAAAGTGCCAGTGGCGTGCCGTCGGCGTCTTTGCCCATAATCGGGCCCCAGCATGTCTCTTCGATACTCAGCGTCCGGGGCTCGCCGCCTTTAACGTGAATTGTCTCGACGTGCGTTTCAATCTGCCCCCAACCTCCAGGCACACGGTAGCGCGACGGATCTCGGGGATCGCGTTCGACACACGCCCAGTCCAGCCAGTCGCCATGGCTGTTCGTGAAGCCCCAGGCGATGTGGCCGTTGGAGCCCGCTATCAGCGCCGGCAGTCCCGGCAAGGTGACGCCGTTGAGGTCGATCGTCTGCCCGGGTGCCCGGGGATCCGGATAGCGCAGGCGAGCGCGGAACCAGATATCCGGCACGCGCAGACCCAGATGCATGTCGTTGGCGACGAGAGCGCCCTCGCCGGTAAGCGCGCCCGAGACCGCAAAGCAGTTGCTCCCCGGCCGGGTGCCGTCCGGAAGCGCGAACGCGGCGGCAGCGATGGGACTGCCGCGCAAATCCAGTGCCTCCGGGCCCGGAATTGCAGGCGCAGGTGTGGCGTTGCCTTGTAGCGGCGCTTCCCAGGATCCGTCGCGCGTGAGGAGAAAATCGACGACGGCAGCGGGCAATGCCGCGCGCATCTGCGCGAAACATAATTCGCGCTTGTTGGTGCCGTCCTCATTGAGGTTCAGAAACATGGTGTCATTCGCCAGCAGGCTGTCCTCGTCGCGCCACGGCATCGGCTCCGCTCGCAGCACGAGGTATTCCCAGGGACGCACTCGGAGCGCCGCCAGCCCGGTGTTGACACCGTTGCGGTACGCATCCAGCAGTTCGCGCTCCTCTGCCGGCAGGGCTGCGACCGCAGCTTGCGCACGGGTGCGGAACCGGTGGCGACGGTGGTTGAGATCTTCTTTCACACCTGCCGGACCGACCAGTTCGGAGAGTTCACCCGCGGCGATGCGGCGCAGCAGGTCCATCTGGAAGAAGCGCTCCTGCGCGTGTGCGAAACCGAGCGCACTGGCAAGGTCGCGGCGGTTCTCCGCCTCAATAGTGGCAATCCCGAGGTGATCGCGACTGATGGAGACAGGGGCTGACAACCCGGCTTGAACCTGCGTGCCGTCCAGGCGCGCACGGCTACCGGCAAGCAGCAGCCAACCGGCGGCGAAGGCCAGAAGAAGAATGCTCAGCAGCGTGAATACGATCCGGCGCAGCCAGCGCATAGCAAGGCTCCTTGAAGGAGATAGAATCCCGTACCCAACTATTCGGCGCACCATTGCCTCCAGGCATCCTGTAGACCTGGTGCTCTGGCTCAGGCGTGCGCCTCCTATCATGGGCGGCTCATTGTATCAGGAAAAGGGAGACCTGTGATCAGCATCGCCCGCCGGCGTTATGAAGACTCTCGGGCTCACAGGCGATCGCCCTCACGGTTGTTTGTCTTGCAGGGGAATTTGAAATCACTTATAAACTCGTGGTCGCACGGCTGTTTCATCAAGGGGTGCCGAGTGTCGTACCAGTACATTTACGTCATGAAGGACCTGCGCAAGGTCTTCCCGCCCAATCGGGAGGTACTCAAGGGGATCTGGCTCTCATTCTTCCCGGGCGCAAAGATCGGGCTTATCGGCGCCAATGGCACGGGCAAGAGCACGTTGCTCAGGATCATGGCCGGCGTGATTACGGAATTCCAGGGGGAAGCCTGGCCTGCGGAAGGGGTGAGAGTCGGCTACCTGCCGCAGGAACCTCAACTCGACCCGTCGAAGGACGTCCTCGGGAATGTGGAAGAAGGGGTGCGCGCCACGAGAGAACTGCTCAGGTCATTCGACGACATCAACGCCCGCTTCGCCGAAGATATGTCACCGGAAGAAATGGATAAACTTCTGGCGGAGCAGGCGAGGGTGCAGGATGCCATCGATGCCTGCAACGCGTGGGAGCTCGACCGGACGCTGGAGATTGCGATGGATGCGCTGCGCCTCCCTCCCGGGAATGCCGAAGTAACCAGGCTTTCCGGCGGCGAACGCCGGCGCGTGGCGTTGTGCCGCCTGCTCCTGGAGCGGCCCGATCTGCTCCTTCTCGACGAGCCTACCAATCACCTGGACGCCGAGTCGGTTGCCTGGCTGGAACGCTTCCTGAAAGATTATCCCGGCACCGTAGTTGCCATCACCCATGACAGGTATTTCCTGGACAACGTCGCCGGCTGGATTCTCGAGTTGGACCGCGGCGAAGGCATCCCTTGGGAGGGGAACTACTCCTCCTGGCTCGAACAGAAGCAGGCCCGGCTCGCACTGGAGGAAAAACAGGAGTCGGCGCGCCAGCGTACGCTCCAGCGCGAACTGGAATGGGTGCACATGTCCCCCCGCGCTCGCCAGGCGAAAGGGAAAGCGCGCCTGACCGCGTACGAACAGTTGCTGGCCGAGGAAATGGAAGCAGAGAAGCGTACACAGGCCACCGACCTGCACATACCTCCCGGGCCGAGGCTGGGAGATCTCGTGGTTGAGGCGGCCAATCTGCGCAAGGGCTACGGCGACAAACTGCTGATCGAGGATCTGTCGTTCAAGCTGCCTCCGGGCGGCATCGTGGGCGTAATCGGCGCCAACGGCGCCGGCAAAACCACGCTCTTCCGCATGGTCGTCGGCGAGGAGAGACCGGACGGAGGCACTCTTCGGATCGGTGAGACAGTCAAGGTTGCGTATGTCGATCAAAGCCGCGACACATTGATCGGCGAACGCCAGGCCTGGGAGGAAATCAGTGACGGTCACGATATGGTTGCGCTCGGCAAACGCGAGATCCCGGCGCGATCATATGCGGCGGCGTTCAACTTCAAGGGTTCCGACCAGCAAAAGCGCGTGAAAGACCTGTCCGGGGGAGAACGCAACCGCGTCCACCTGGCCAAGGTGCTCAAGAGCGGCGGCAACCTGCTTCTGCTCGACGAGCCGACCAACGACCTGGATGTCGACACACTCCGCTCACTGGAAGACGCCCTGCTCAGCTTCGCCGGCTGCGCAGTTGTCATCAGCCACGACCGGTGGTTTCTGGACCGGATCGCGACCCACATCCTCGCCTTCGAAGGGGATTCGAAAGTCGTCTGGTTCGAGGGGAACTATCAGGACTACGAGGCCGACCGCAAGCGGCGCCTGGGCGCTCTTGCCGACCAGCCACATCGCATCAGATACAAGCCACTCGTCCGAGGCTGAGAAGGAGACCTTTGTGAAACGAAAGATGGGCTATCCGGGACTTACGGTGATTCTTGCGGGCCTGACGGTGTGGGCGTATGCCGGGGTAACGGTCAACATTGATTACAACAGCGTCGGCACGGCCAGCGGAGACTTCAAGTTCAAGCGTGTGCCGACGCCCGCCAAAGACGACGCGGCCGCCAGGGCGAAGCTCACCCTGGTCGATGGGGAAATCGATCCCAACGGCGCTGACCTGAGCGCCCTCACCGACGGCCTGCTGCCCACCGAAGAAGATCAGCCTGCAGCCAACTTCTTTTTTAACGCCGGAACCATGGGGGGGCGTTTCAGCATGGATCTGGGCAGCATAATTGAGATTGCCCAGGTCAACACCTATTCGTGGCATCCCAACACCCGCGGACCGCAAGTGTACAAGCTCTATGCCAGCGATGGGACCGATCCCAATTTCAAGGCTGCTCCCAACGGCGGCATCGACCCTGCCACCTGCGGCTGGAAACTCATCGCGACCGTCGATACCCGGCCCAGACAGGGCGATGGCGGCGGCCAGTACGGGGTGAGCATCACCGACTCCGGCGGCACCTTGGGCAAATATCGCTACCTCCTCTTCAACTGCGTCGCCAATGAGGCCGACGACGACTATGGCAACACTTTCTACAGCGAGGTGGATGTGATAGCGCGGAAGTGAAGGTCTGCAGCAGTCGTTCGTACTCCCTCGAGAATGAAGTGGTTTCTGTTTTCCGGGTGTTCCAGACCAGCGCAACCCATCCTCGCGGTTTCAGAATTCTGGCAAACTCCGCCCGGGCTTCTTCCTGATGGAACCAGTGAAAGGCCTGCCCGGCGACTACCAGGTCAATCGCGCCTGCAGGCGGTCCGGTCGCCTCGGCAGCTCCCCTGACGCTCGTGAAATGGGCGTGGTCCTCGAGCAGCCTCTCTGCCGCCGCCCGCATTTCGTCATTGGGCTCGACACCGTAGACGGTGTTCCCGTTTGTCAGGAATTTCTTCGAGAGTATAATTGATCTGCAAGGTCGGAATGTCCCCTTTTTCTGAACCGCTGAAGCTGATAGAATCACGCCTCTCCGAGCATGACTACGAAACCGCACAACTACGACGAAGATAAGATCAAGTCCCTGTCGTCGCTGGAGCATATCCGAAAGCGAACGGGGATGTACATCGGCCGCATCGGAGACGGGGCGGACTACGACGACGGCATCTACGTTCTCCTCAAGGAAGTCGTTGACAATTCCGTCGACGAATTCATCATGGGCTACGGCGACCTCATCGCCGTGACCCTTGACGGTCCGCGGGTCGTGGTGCGCGATTACGGTCGCGGCATTCCGCTGGGCAAGGTGGTCGAGTGCGTCTCCCGCATCAACACGGGAGCGAAATACAGCGACGAGGTTTTTCAGTTCAGCGTGGGCCTGAACGGCATCGGCACGAAGGCCGTCAATGCGCTGTCGCGCCGCTTTGCGGTCCGCAGCTTCCGGAGCGGCGAATATGCCGGGGCGGTCTTTGAACGTGGCAAGTTGCTGGAGGAGTGGACAGGCGAGGCGCACGAGGAAGCTGACGGCACGCTGATCAGCTTCGAGCCGGATCCGGAGATTTTTGGCGCGGTAGCTTTTGCAGCCGACCACGTCATCCGCCGCTTGCGGCTTTACTCCTTTCTGAACGCCGGTCTGCGCATCGAGTACAACGGTAGGGTTTTTCTCTCCCGCAACGGCCTGTTGGACCTCTTGCGCGACGAAGTCGGCGACGAGGCGCTCTACCCTCCTTTGCACTGTCGCTCCAAGACCATGGAGCTGGTCCTCACCCACACCCAGCGCTTCGATGAGACCTTCCTCTCGTTCGTCAATGGCCAGTACACGAGCGACGGCGGCGTGCATCTGAGCGCCTTCCGCGAAGGGTTGGTCAAGGGATTCAACGAGTTCTCCAAGGGCAGGTTTGAGGGAGACGACATACGCGAAGGCATGGCGGGGGCCATCGCTGTCCGGCTGAAGGAGCCGGTCTTTGAATCACAGACCAAGAACAAGCTCGGCAACACCGACTTGCGCGGTGAACTGGTCGCCCAGGTGCGCGAGATTGTCGCGGATCTGCTCCACCGCAACCGCAAGGCCGCGGAAAAGGCTCTCTTCAAGATCGAAGAGACGGTCAAGCTGCGCAAGGAGCTCCAATCCATCAAAAAAATGGCCCGCGAGCGTGCCCGCGCGACTTCCATCCGCGTGCCGCAGCTCAAGGACTGCAAGATTCACTACGACAAGCGCACCGGGCGCGGCGCTGCGTCCATGATTTTCATCACCGAGGGCCAATCCGCTGCCGGTTCGATCGTCAGCTGTCGCGATGTCAACAGCCAGGCCATTTTTGCCCTGCGCGGCAAGCCGCTGAACGTCTGCGACCTGCGGCGCGACGTCATGTATAAAAACGAGGAACTCTACAACCTGATGCGGAGCCTCGACATCGAGGATTCAATCGAGCGCCTGCGCTATCACAAGGTCATCCTCGCCACAGATGCTGATGTGGATGGCCTGCACATTCGCAACCTGCTGCTGACGTTTTTCCTGCGTTTTTTCGAGCCCATTGTCCACGAAGGCCATGTCCACATTCTTGAGACCCCCCTCTTCCGGGTGCGCAACCGCAAAGACACGATCTACTGTTACTCCGAGGACGAGCGCGACGCGGCCGTAAAGGAGTTGCGCGGGACGGAGGTAACGCGCTTCAAGGGGCTCGGCGAAATCTCCCCGGGCGAGTTCAAGCGCTTCATCGGCCCCGAGATGCGCCTTACCCCAGTGTGCGCGGCCAACCGCCACGGTGTGCCGGCGATCCTGAGCTTCTACATGGGCAGAAACACTCCCGAGCGGCGTCAGTACATCATGAACCACCTCGTCGTCGAGGCCGAGCCATGACCAACGGCCAAAAGAGACTGCCCCTGTTCCGAACCGAGGAATCCGTGGAAACTGCACCTGCGCCCGAATCCTGGGCACTGTCCGCGGGCGTGGGCGGGAAACTCCAGGCCACGGGAGACGGGCCGCTCAAGCGGCTGGTCGACGACAATTTCCTCCAGTATGCATCCTATGTCATCCGCGACCGGGCGATCCCCAGCCTGGACGACGGTCTGAAGCCCGTGCAGCGGCGCATTCTCTTTTCGCTGCATGAAAACGATGACGGCAAATTCATCAAGGTCGCCAACATCGTCGGCTACTGCATGCAGTTTCACCCGCACGGCGACGCCTCGATCGGAGAGGCGCTGGTGGCCTTGGCCAATCGCCAGTACCTCATCGAGCGCCAGGGCAATTTCGGCAACATCTACACCGGGGATCCGCCCGCCGCGGCGCGTTACATCGAGTGCCGTCTCACCGACCTGGCGCGCACCGAGCTTTTCAACGATGATCTGACCGAGTTTGTCCCCTCCTATGACGGGCGCAAGCAGGAGCCCGTCATGCTGCCGGCGAAAATCCCCCTGCTGCTTATGCTCGGGGCGGAAGGGATCGCCGTCGGCATCTCCACGCGCACCCTGCCGCACAACTTCGCGGAGCTGCTCGAAGCCCAGATCGCGATCCTCGGGAAAAAGCCGTTCTGCGTGGTTCCCGATTTTCCCCAGGGCGGGCTGATGGATGCGGAAGCTTACGACGACGGGCGCGGACATGTGCTCGTGCGCGCGCTCATCGAGAAGAAGGATGAGCACACGCTCGTCCTTCGCGAGCTCCCCTTCGGCGCCACTACCGACTCGCTGATGGCCTCGATTGAAGACGCGGCGCGCAAGGGCAAGATCAAAGTCAAGAGCTTGAACGACTTCACCGCCGGGCAGGTGGAGATCGAGATTCAGCTGCCGCCCGAGCAGGATCTCGACCGCGCCATGGAAGCCCTTTATGCCTTCACCCAATGTCAGACCCAGATTGCGAGCCGCATCGTCGTCATCCGCGACAACAGGCCCGTCGAAATGGATGTTCCTGAGATCCTGCGTTACAGCACAGCGAGGCTTGTCGAAATCCTGCGACGTGAACTGATGCGCAGGCGGCGCCGGCTGGCGGAAGAGATCCACCATCAGACACTCATCCGCCTCTTCGTTCAGAACCGGATCTACAAGCAGATCGAGACCTGCGACTCTGCGACAACTGTACTGCAGGCTGTTCTCAGCGGCCTTCAGCCGTACCGCGACCGGCTGCAGCGCGATGTGACCCACGAGGATGCGGAGCTGCTGCTGGGGATACCCATCCGGCGGATATCGCTCTTCGACCTCGAAAAGAACCGCATGGAAATCGAGCGCCTGGCCGGCGAGTTCGCTGAGGTTGAGCAGGATCTGGGTGCCCTGGTGCCTTACGTGATCCGCTACCTGCGCAACCTGCTGAGAAAGCACGGTGCCGACAATCCACGGCGCACGCGGCTGGTTCAGTTCGGCGCGATCTCCGAACGCGAACTCACGGCCGACGAACTCACTATCGGGTATGATCGCGAGAAAGGCTATGTCGGTCACAAGGTCACCGGCTGCCCGCTACTATCCTGCTCGCCGCTGGACCGGCTGCTGCTGGTGTGGAAGGACGGGCGCTGCAAGGTCGTGGCACCGCCGGACAAGCTGTTTGTGGATACTTCAATGATCTACTGCGCCATTCTGGACCGCGAGCGAGCGATGACCATGGTTTATGAGTGGGATCTGTTCACGCACATCAAGAAGTTTGCGGCCGGCGGCCTGATTACCAACCGAGAGTGCCGCCTGATTCCGAAGGGTGCCGGCATCCGCTTCTTTGCCGACGACAGCCCGCCGGTGCTCTATGTGAGGTACGCCGCCGACGGGCGCACGAAGATCCGGCAGCAGGAATTCACGGTGGAGCGCGTGCCCGTGCGCGATCGAGACGCCCGGGGGATGGTCATGACCTCCAAGCGCATCGAATTCGTCGGCGCCGTCAAGCCTGCCGACTGGGACGATTCGCTAACCGGGCCGCGGGGCAGACTGAGCCATTTCGCGTAGCAGGCTGCACGCATGCTCCTTCGTTAGACAACGAAACACCCCAATCACTGACTGTGGGGCTGAAAATCCTGGCTCACGTTCTGCTGAGAATTGGATAAGATAGTGACCACAGCGGATGTCGGGGGCGCGCCGTGCCGTGCCCCCGCGCTCTAAAGGAGTCCACTCAATGCCCGTCACGATAGGAGGCAGTCATGAAGACTCATCTCGTGGTGTTCTGCTCGCTTTTGGCAGTGCTGGCCGCTGCGGCCGCGGTTGCGCAGCAGCCGTCGCCGGTGACGGCGATCAAAGCCGGCCGGCTGGTTGACCCGGAAACCGGGACTGCGGCGGCTAACCAGGTGATCCTGATTGAAGGAGAGAGAATCACTGCGGTCGGGCCGAACCTGGCCATTCCCGCTGGCGCTACGGTCATAGATCTTTCCAAGCTCACGGTTCTGCCCGGTCTCGTCGATGCGCACACCCACATGGCGATGACCTACAAGGAGCAGCCGGAAAACAACTACTACTACCTCACCTACATAACGGACTCGACGCCGCTGCGCGCCATCCAGGCCGCATCCAATGGGATGCAACTCCTCAACTCGGGCTTCACCGTCGTTCGCGATGTGGGGAACAACGCGCTCTACGCGGACGCGGCACTGCGTCAGGCAATTGAGCAGGGCTGGCTGCCCGGCCCCACGGTGATTCCGTCGGGGCCCATGATCGGCAGCACGGGCGGCCAGTTCTGGCCGACGCCGGAGATGTACAAGTACCACAACATCATGTTCCCGGAATACATCGACGCCAACAGCCAGGACGAAATTGTCCGCGCCGTCCGGGAGAACATGCTGTTCGGAGCCAGGACGATCAAGCTCTGCATCGACTGCAAGCCGTGGGGCTATTCGGTCGATGACATCAAGCTCGCTATCAGCGAGGCCGCCAAAGGCGGCTGCAAGGTCGAAGGGCATGTGCAGACACCAGAGGGCGCCCAACGCGCCATCGAGGCGGGGGTCTATATCATCGCGCATAACAACGCGCTCACTCCCGAACACCACCGCCTGATGGCGGAAAAGGGAATCTTCCTGGCAGGCACCGACACTCCGTTCACACCTTACCGCGGTAGCGAACCTGCATTCAAGCGGACGGTCGCGAATCTGCGCGATGCCTGGGAAAAGAAAGTGCCGCTCACCTTCTCGACCGACTTTGACTACTGGAACGAACGGATGAAAGATCCCAAAACCGGCGAGTGGCTGACACGCGGGGAGCTGACCATCAATTTCCTCGAGACCTGGAAGGCGGCCGGCATCCCCCAGGCGGACATCCTGCGAGCCATGACGATCAACGGCTACAAGGCCGCCGACATCGTCAAGGAGCGAGGCCTGATCAAGCCCGGCTTTTTTGCCGACATGATTGCGGTCCCCGGCAACCCTCTGAGCGACATCGACGCGTTGCGCAATGTGCAATTCGTGATGAAAAACGGAATGGTGTTCAAGAAGGACGGCGTGATGACGCCGGAGAAGTTCTTCCACCCCGGCCCTGTCAGGACTCCAAACGGCAGGTGGAGCCGATAAGGTGCCGGGAATCGGACTGGTTGGAGTCCGAACGTCCTGAGGCATCCGCCGGGCGAAAAAAGGAGCCGGGAGTCAGAAGCCGGGGGCCAGAATGACCTCCCATGGCGCGATTTTATCGGCGTCGCCGGACGAGCAGCGGCCGGCGCGGCAGGTATGTCAATCGCGTCAGCATCGGGACTACTGAGGAAGGGGCCACTCTTCTCCCCACTCCCGACTCCTCTTTTCTTCTTACTGGTTTTTTGCTTTGACATGAGTCCCGGCCCGAAGTTCATCCGTGCCGCGGACTGCGACGAGATCTCCGGGCGCCAGATTCCCGAACACCTCCACCAGATTTCCCATGGTGACACCGCGCCTCACCTGCACCCACTCGACGGTACTGTTGGTGATCCGGTTGACGAACGTCCCCTCTGTTGTGGTTGCGATCGCGGTCGGCGGAACAAACAACGTCGGATAACGGCGTTGTCGAGGCCATACAACTGCGCTTCACCGACGAACGCAGATACCCTTTTTGTTCCATGTTGTGGAGGAGCGGATAGAGCGTCCCGGGGTTCAGGCTATAGCCGTGACGCGCAAGCTCCTTGATGATGCCGAGGCCGAAGATGGGTTCATGAACCGTGTGGTAAAGGATGTGGAGCCGGATCAATCCCAAGAAAAGATCGTTTCCATTCATAACCGAATATCGATTCTCGATAACGGAGATCGATAACACTAAGATTATATAGGAAGTTTAAGCTGATGCAAATCCGGCTGGTACAGGGCACGAGCCTGAAATATTCATGAAGCAGAACAGCACGCCGACCAAAACCGAACGATCAGCGTCTGTCAGCTTCTTTCCGCGTCCAAAACTGCATTTTGGTCGCATATTCATGAAGAATCCGCGCTAATCGTAAATAACTGCCTTTTCCCCTTTCTTGGCGATCAGGTTCTCGAAACAGGCCACGATCTTGTCCCGGCGGGCCATCATCCCTCTGATCTCCATGTCGGAAAGCCACTTCTTGTCTTTGATTTCCTTGAGTGCCGCAACATCCAATTGGCGCAGCTTTTCAAGCAGCGGTCGCCAGCACCTGATCAGGTTCTTGGGAGTCGCCAGATCAGGATTGACACGAAAGGCGCGGCTGAAATCTATCATCCACATGTGCCAGTCTTCAGAATACAGAATATTGCCGAGGTTGCGGTCGATGTCGCAGACAAGCTCGGAAAACACCAGCATCTTACAGTACTGTTTGTTAAAGGCATCTACGTCCGGCGGCTGAATATTTTTTTTCATCCGCTGCTCTTCGTCGATCTTGAACGGAAGCCACCAGCTCAATGAACCCGTCACGCCGTCAATTCTGCGCTCGACCGTGACCGGCATCATGTCGCCCAGACCCAGGATCCTGGACAGCTCATACGCCGCAATGTTGAACTTGTAAGAATCCTTGAAGTTTCTCTCGACTTGGCCGGTTGACAGAACCACAGCGGGTCTCTCTTCATCAATGGTCTGGAAAGCCGCGTCCTGAGTGATCCTGCCGTCACTCAAGGTGAGTCTGGAAATGCCGGTCAGCCCTTTGCCTACTCGCTGTCTCTCTATCACCTTGGCTTTCAGCAGGAAATCCCTCATCTGTTCTACTGTGGGTTTCTCCCCTTCCCACGCACGCGCGGAGACGGCGCAGGAAAGGCACGCCATCAGGGGAAACGCGATCAACCTGTATCGCAAGCACAGCATAGATGCTCCATTTTTTTTCTTGGGTGGGTGGGCTCAGGCGGATGCCGCTGCGGTCCTGACGGCCCATGCTCGTGAAACCGCGCTGAAGAGCTGGCGCAGGAATTCCGGGCGCTGAGCCATCAGGTCGAACAGCTCCTCCCGGTCGATGCGCAGGGCCATGCCGTCGCGCAAGACGCGGGCGCCGTATCCAAGGCTGACTCCGGCCAGAGTCTGTTCGACCCCGACGGCATCATCCGGCCCGGCCGTGAGCGCCTGCGCGCCGGAGGACGACTCCAGGGATATCTCCCCTGAGAGGAGCGCGTAAAGGGCAGGCGCGTCGGCTTCTCCGAACAAAACGGCACCCGTCACGAGAGGCACGTCTACAGCGATCGCAGCCAGACTGGGCATTTCTCCTGCGCTCACGTCGGAAAATACAGGGATGTTCTTGAGGATCAGTATCTTTTCGATCGGCTTCAGATCCGCGTGCGGTACGATTCCTCTATCCGCCGCCCACTCACCCTTGAAGATCAATCGGGGGGGCTCATTGCCGTCTTCGCAGCATAACATCCGGAACAGGCCCTGGACCAACTCGGTGTCATCCGCCAGGAGAGTCCGGAACTCATCGCCGCGCAGGGCCAGGCAAACGGCCGTCTCGGTGGTACGCGCAGTTTCGTGCGTGGGCCTGTTCTCGAGCACCTCGTGAAAGCCCAAAGCCGACGGCGCCTCGACTTCCCGTGTTTCGCCGGTCATGGTCCTGCAGGATACTCGGCCATCGAGCAGGAGATGCAGGCCTTCGGGAATGGCGCCCTCCTGATAGAGCACCTGGCCCGCCTCATGACGCAGCTGGTTTCCCGCGCCGGCGATGCGGAACAGTCCGTCAACAGAGAGCGAAGCGAAGAGCGGCAAGCCACGCATGCGCTCGGCTACCTCCACGGTCGGCATGGGTTCGATCCAGAGGGCACGGCGCCTGGATTCCTGCAGACGGAAAGCCGCCGACACCCAGCTTGCGGCTTCGAACACGTACCAATCGCGCGCATCGCGGGTAGCGAGCACGTGTTCCAGTTCTGTGTTGATGTTTCCCAGCTTGATCTGCCAGGCGAAGAGTACGGCCGATGCCGACAACACCGGATCGGCATCGTTGATCAACCGCACCACTGTCTGCTCGATGTTTCCTGTGGGTGCGCGCAGTTCTCCGGCGACGGTTGACCCCTCGAGGACCGGCATCAGTTTCTTTCTAAGCGGTCCTCTCAGGAGGTTGTCCAGGTACTCCAGTGCTGCGGAACGCGACCGGGCACTGCCGTGATGAACGGCCCATCGGGCCGCCGCTATATCTTTCCAGGGATAGAGCAGGCCGAGAAGGCGATAGATCCTGTCGATAGTGCGCCCCATTTTCTCCGTGAGCGCGTGGGCGAGGAGGCCGTCCTTCGGCAGTTTTTCATACTCGAAGAGATAGCGGTAGGGGATCTGGTAGTCCAGGTAGCGAGAGCCTTCGTTGAGTGCCTGGGACTCGATGCGCTCCCGGCCGAACGTGAGCTGCGGGTTCTCACGGTGCATTCTCTCTATCGCCGTGAGAACCTTGAAGCGCAGAAAGCCGTCCGGCTCTGCAAGCGCGGCGGTGAGAATGTCCATACCTCTCTGGCAAGGAATGCGCGCGATCGTGCCGGGAATATGGCGCCGGACCCATATGTCCTCGTCCGGGTCCTGCAGGAAATGGCCGAGGATCGTCAGGACCTGCTCGCCGTAGCCCACCAGCAATTCCCGGGAACTGCTCTTCAGCCTCTGGTTGCGGAGCAGGGAGATCAAGGTCGGCACGAAAATGAAATCCGCAGTGCCCAGCTGCCGCACGGTGTGCATCGCCTCCTCGGCGACTTCGAGGTTAGTTTCGGACAAAAGCGGGATCAGCAGGCGCCGGAAGTGCGGCTTGGACACATGGCGCAAGGCGATGGCGAACTCACGCCGTGACTGGGCTGCAGACTCGCGGGTGTCCGACACCAGGTCCTTAAGCACGTTCTCGGCGGCGGCGACATCCTCCTCTTGAGCGCTATCGGAGAGGACCATGGCGGCCGTCATCGCGATGCGCGGATTCTTGTCACTAAGGAAGGGCCTCACCAGCACGGTTGCCTGCTGGTCGTGTATGTTTGCCAGCGCGCCTACCGCTGCCGCCCGGACCTCGGGACTCTCGTCCGCCATCATGCCTTGGATGGCGGGGAGCCAGCGGGCCGATGCGCTGGAAGGGGTTGTGGCGAGGAGGCTGAGAGCCCGGACCCTGACGGCAGGCGACTCATGATAGAGCAGCAGCGGCGTGATCAGGTTGCGCTTGTCAAGCGATTCGAGCATGTCGAAGGCGTACAGCACCCTGCGTTCGTCAGGACTCGCCAATTCCTGGACGAGGGTCTCAATCGTCGAGAGGTCCGCCACCCCAAGCCGCACCTCCGCCGGTTTTATCTCCCGGGTTTGGATGCTCTGACGAAACGCCGCCTGATATCCCCGCTTGGCGCGCACTGCCATGATGATCCAGATGCCGGTCACCGCGACGCTTACATAGCTGAGCTTTTGCCAGCCGAGCCCCATCCCCCAGGGGGCGGGCAGGATCAATATCAGCAGCAAAACCGCGGTCAGCCCCTTTGCGAATCGATCGACGCTGACGTCGACGAACGGTTTTGCCTCGTACTTGATTTCGTTGGACAACGGCATGTACAGAATCTCGCGCGTGGTCTTGTCGACGGTGTAACGCAGAGACTGGTCGAGGACACGTGCCATCATGGGTGCCCACAGCGCAGCGTTGAGCAGCATGATCGTCGCCGATGTACCCAGGCTGAAAGGCAGCAGCATGAGGGCGAATCCGACACCGAGGTAGCGGTGGATGCGACTGGTCAGCACGATCTGCGCAAGAAAACCTATGACTGAGGTCCAGATCCTTACCTCGGCAAGGAGGGTCGTCATGGCGTCTTTACCGAGCAGTTTCTTGAACACCTCGGTTGCCATGTTTAACTGCTGGTCGATGACGGCGGCACCGATGGCCCCAAAACTGATTACGATCGCAATGAGCCGCAGGTGCTTCGAATTTCTCAACAGCTCGATCGCTCTCCGGGCGCCCACGCCTTCTTTTTTTTCCACTGCCACGGCGTGGGACTCCTCGCCTACATGTTCCCTTCGGGCGATCAGGCTAACGACGGCCATGCTCGCCAGCATGAAGGCGGCGCTGATAAGGAGCAGATTGACGGTTCCCACCTTACTCGCGAACCAGAACGATATCAGCGCCCCCAGTGCGCCGCCGAGGGAGGACCCGCCGCCGATGAATCCGAAGAGCCGCTTCGCTTGACGCGGATTGTAAACCACGTTTGCCAGCGTCCAGAACTGGCTGATGAGGAGAATGCCGAGGATGAGTCCAAAAACATAAAAGCCTGCAGCAACCCATTTCTGGGTGGGCAGCGTTTTGAACAGGAACCAGAAGGCGACAAACAGGATCGCTATGCCCCCTTGCGTGATCGGGATTGACCAGCGGCGCGGGAGCCGGCTCATCAGCCAGGTGTAACCGGTCATTATCACGCCGATAGACATGCCGGCCGCCAGTTGGGCAAACGGAATCCTTACCGCTCCCAGACTATCGATAAATAACGCGCGCTGAACTGGCTGAATGATGTTGTAGGTGGTCATTGCCAGGAACGAGTACGAGAACATGAGGAACGCAGTGAGTACTTCCTTTTCCTGGATCTGGGCAACGGGTTGAAGCAGGCGTCGTAGGAATGGTCGACCCATATCGTTTCCGCGAAATTCTCGGAAAAATGAGATGTGATGCCGTATGCTCGCCCCAGCTTAGCGCGGGCGGGGCACGAATATCAATCCCGTTATTGGATAACTCCAAGGCGAATCCACGACCGGATGGGTGGCGTGACCGATGGGTCGCCGCCCAGGCAATATGCCCGGCAAATCAAGGAATTCTTGCAACATGAGGTAGGACGGATTAGAGTGACCTCACACACAAGGGGGCTGTCCATGAGAGTGAAAACGTGCCCGGCGCTTCGAATCCTCGTGGCTTGTTTCGCTGTTGTCCTGCTGCTGCCGCCGGTTGTGGGAGCCGCTGCACCCACGCGCGTGGTTGCCGTCGGCGATGTTCACGGCGCGTACTCGCAACTGGTGGCAATCTTGCAGCATACCGGGCTGATTGACGGGGACCGCCAATGGGCAGGCGGTTCAACCACGCTGGTTCAAACCGGCGATGTCATTGATCGAGGCACCCAATCGCGCGCGTGCCTCGACCTGCTGATGGAGCTCCAACGCCAGGCTGAGAGGGCAGGCGGGAAAGTGGTTCCTCTGTTGGGCAATCACGAAGCGATGAACGTCATGGGTGACCTGCGCTACGTCACGGCCGAGATATTCCGGACCTTTGCCACGGACCAATCGGAAAAGGTGCGCGAACAGGCCCTTCAGGACTATGTGAAATTTCTCTCCGCCCACAAGGACCACTCCCACGCGGCCGTGCCCCCGGGCGATGAAGCCGCGCGCCGTAAGTGGACGGACGCGCATCCGCCGGGCTTCTTTGAGTATTACGATGCCTTCGGCTCTGAAGGCAAGTACGGTCGCTGGATCCGCAGCCATCACGCGGTTGTCCAGATTGGTGAGGGCGTGTTTGTGCACGGAGGCTTGAATCCTTCGCTCAAGTTCCGCAACGTCGCCGAACTGGATGATCAGGTCCGCTCCGAGTTGACAGGATTCGACTCCTTGTGGCGATTGCTCGCCGACAAGAAAGTGATCTGGCGCTACATGACGCTGACCGAAGCCGTCCAGTACGTGGGGGAGGAGTTGAAGTGGGTGCAGGCGCGCGGCCCGGCCGATGACCCCGAGGCGGTGCAGGCGATGCAGAAGCTGCTCGGTTACAGCAGCTGGATGGCTGCCTCTTCGGATGGGCCGCTATGGTACCGCGGTCTGGCCCAGGAGCCGGAGGAGAAGCTGATGGGCGGGGTGACGGCGATGCTGGCGCGGCTGAAGGCGCTGTACATCGTGGAAGGCCACACGGTTCTGTCAAAGTCCGACATCACGCCCCGCTTCGACAATCATGTCTTCCTGATCGATACCGGAATGCTCAAAGAAGCGTACGACGGCCGGGCTACGGCGCTGGAGATCCTGGAAGGCAAGTTTACCGCCTACTACGCCGATGGTGCGCCGAAATCGCTTGCGGCGCCCCGGAGCGGGAAAACGGATCCGGCCGGCAAGCCTGAGTTCGAGTACGAGGCAGTGCGGCGATGATCAACCATGTCGGCAGAATGCTCACACTGCGCCGCGAGGAGGCCGGCCCCGCATCGCTGCTCTTCTTTTACCTTTTTCTGGTAATGGGCGCCTACATGATGGGGCAGGCTGTCGGCGACGCCCTGTTCCTGCATGTATATCCCACCCAACTGCCTTACGCCATGATTGGATCGGCGCTGATGTCGGCGTTGTTCGTCGCCGTCTACGCCCGGCTCTCCACGAGGATGCGCCTGGAGAACCTGATCGTTGCCGCACTTGTGTTCCTCGCAATCTCCTTCGCGTTCTTCTGGTGGCTGATGCGATTCCAGTATCAATGGGTCTATTGGCTGGTTCTCATCTGGGTGTATACGGTGGGCGCGATCGGCCCAATGATGGGCTGGACACTCGCCAACTATACCGTGACCACCAGGGAGGCGCGGCGGATCTACGGGCTGGTCGGGGCCGGCGCTCTCCTGGGTGGCGCCATAGTCAGCTTTACCACGGCGGATGCGGTGCGTCATGAACGAATGCAGCCCAAAACGGCATTCCTGGTGATGGCTCTGCTCCTGGTGCTCTGCACGGTGCTGGTGAAACTCCTGTTCCGAAACGCCGGCCAGCGGCTGGCGGCTGTGAACCAATCTCCGGTTGCCGGGGACGGTGCCCCGAAAACGTTCGGCCAGAATGTGACGTTGATTCACAGCTCGCGCTACCTGCTGATGCTCACGGCTTTGATTGCGGTTGGCTGTCTTGCGACCAGCATCCTGGGATACCAGTTCAAGCTCATCGGCAATGCACATTACGGCGAGGACACCGTCGGATTCGTAAACTACATGGCCCGCTTCAACGGTTACATGGGACTGGCATCGTTCGTCTTTCAGCTTACCCTGACCCCTGTGCTGCTCAGCACCTTTGGCATACGCGTCACTCTCTTCGTGGTTCCGGTGGCGTTGATGGGAACCAGCATGGGATTGCTGGCGGCGCCGACGCTGCTCATGGCCAGCATCCTGAGAGGCACTCATTACATGCTGCGCTTCTCGCTGGACAAGTCGTCGACGGAGCTCCTCTATGTGCCGGTATCTCCGGCGGTGAGGAGCCAGGTGAAATCGTTTATCGACACTTTCGTGTGGCGGTCGGCGGACGGAGTAGCGGGGCTGATCCTTGTGCTCTTTGCCCGCGTGCTGAAGTTTGATCCCGGCCAGGTCAGCCTGGTGAACATGGTTGCGCTGGTGGCTTGGATTTACATAGCCAACGAAGTGCGCCGCGAGTATCTGAACGTTCTGCGCCAGGCTATTGCGCGCCGGACGCTGGATCCGGAACGGACTGCGGCCCAAGTGCTTGACTCAACCACAATCGAAGTACTGGCACAGGCTCTGGAGCGCGGGGGTGAACAGCAGCTCATGTACGGCATGAGCCTGTTTGAAATGAGTCGCCAGACGGGATGGCATCCGGCGCTGCGACGGTTGCTGGATCATCGCTCGCCCGCCGTCCGCCAACAGGCGCTGCGCCTGCTCGGGGATGCCGGTGACCGCGAGATTCTGCCTCGAGTGGAAGAATTGCTCGGAGACGAGAGTCTTGAAGTGCGCGCGGAGGCGCTGCGCTACCTGGTAGTGCACGCGGGGCGTGACCCGCTCATGCTCCAGAGCGGGGGGAGCGATCTGCCTGCCTATGTGATCCAGGGCGCTGTGGTGACTTATCTGGCCAGGAGTGCAGAGGAGGACTACTCATCGGCCGCCATGCTGATCCTGGAGAGCATGCTCTCCCAAGTCGGCCCGGAAGCCGTGCCGGCACGCTGCGAAGCCGCACGGGTGCTGGGAGTGATACCTTCGCCCTCCGAGCTGCACAACCACCTGCTCGAACTGATGCACGACGAGAATCCTGAGGTGGCCGAGCAGGCTCTCTTGAGCGCGGGTAAAAACCGGATCCGGGAGCTTCTTCCGGTGGTCATAGAGAAACTGGGGCAGCCGCAGCTGGTGGCTGCGGCGCGCACTGCCCTGGTCCAGTACGACAGGAGAGCTGTCGGGATGCTCCAGTCCTGTCTGAGTGATCCGACCTTGCCGCTGCCGATCCGCAAGCAGATTCCTCAGACCCTGGCGCGCATTCCCAACGCAGAATCCGCCTCGGCACTTGCCCACAGCCTGGTGCAGAGCGATCCGGGATTGCGCTATGACGTGTTGAAGGCCCTGAACCAGCTGCGCGATCGCGATCCCGAGCTGATCCCCGGCGACGTGGATTATGCCGACATGGTCAATGCCGAGTTGATCGGCTACTATCGCTCGTTCCAGATCCTCGCAGCCCTGGAGACTTCGGGCGGGAAGGCCGGGAGTGCTGAACCTCATCAGGGCGGCGAACGGCTGCTGAGGCGGGCATTCCGCGAACACATGGATCACGAGCTGGAGCGCATTTTCCGGATGCTGGCGCTGCTGTATTCGCCGCGCGACGTCCACAACGCTTTCGCAGGCCTGACCTCGGGACGGCCGCAATTGAGGGCCAACGCTCTGGAAATGTTGGAGCACCTGCTGCAGCCCGACCTGTACCGGCGCCTGGCCAGCGTGCTGGACCCGGAGATTGACTCGCAACAGCGGCTGGCTTTTGCCCGCCGCTTCTGCGGCACCGAAGTGACTTCCCGAAATGAGGCCCTGAGGATTCTGTTGCACTCGGAGGACTGCTGGCTGCGCGCCTGTGCGCTTTACGCAGTGGGGAGATTGCGCCTGTCCGAACTCTCCCCGGATTTGGACAAGGTCCCCTGTGACCGCGATCCATTGCTGTCTGAGACACGCACTTGGGCTCTCGCTCGATTGGCGCTGGATGCCCAGGCCTGAGGAACAACCACGATGCTGACCATCTTGGAGAAGGCTGACCTCCTGCAGAGTGCCGAGATCTTTTGCGAAGTCCGGACGCAAAGCCTAGCCCGTGTGGCTGCGGTTGCCCAAGAGGTTCACTTCGAGGCACATCAACGGCTCTACGGCGAGCATGAAGTGGCTGACGCCTTGTATGTATTCCTCGATGGCGAAGTGAGCCTGACCCGAGGCGGCGCCCCGGAACGCAAATTGGCCAGGTTCCAGGTGGCGGGAGCTCTCGCTCTCCTGGCCAATCAGCCCCAGAGGGAGGCGGCCGTGGCCACTCAGGCGGGCAGGGCGTTGCGCATCGGCCAGCAGAGCCTCTTTGACGCCATGGCCGAGGACTTCAATATTACCCGCGGAATCCTGCGAGCCCTGGCCGGCATGGCGGCGGCTCGCTGAGGAAACAGGGAGTTGCGGCAACCCGGGTGGTGCCCGGCCAAATCATCAGCGCAGGGTATGCCAATTGTGAGAATTCTTTTACTTTTTCCACTCTTTGGTTTAGCATTGGGGCGAAAATCATGTCACAAACCTGTCATGGAGGTTCTATGATGCGTAGGTTTTCATGGGTGGTTGCGCTGATGTTGATTACTTCGCTTGTCATTGCTCCCGGCCTGTTCAGCCAGATCAAACAGGACCCCAAAACCAAGCTCGATCAGATCGAAGGAACGGTTCAGTCGATCGATAAGAAAGCGATGACCTTTGTACTTCGGGAGAGGGGCACCTCGAACCTCGACTACACGATCATCTACACCGACAAGACCACGTTCACCTATCGGAACGACCCCAAGGCGAGCATTGCCGATCTGAAGGACGGCGTTCGAGTGGTCGCCATGGGCAAGGCTGAGGGCGCGACCAAGCTGAACGCTGCCAGAATAGATATCCGGCAGAAGTAGTGCTCCGACGAAACGCCCGGAGAGATCATTCCCGATTGCTCCAGAGGGCGGCCGCCGGTCGATGATGGGGAGGCGGGGCGGGAGATAAGTCTTGATCCGTCCCGCACTCATACGTTTTTCCTGAGATTCTTAGCTGCTTTCTGGTGGAAACTCTCCAGGCCTTGGGAGTTCAAGGTCAAGAAGGATGAAACTTACGCTCCCGGCCTGATTGACCGGCATTTGGTGATTGCCGGCACAGTGATTGCTGTGTCCCTGCACGAACAGACTGGATCCCGCATTTTGAGCACCTATTCAGCCATTGGCAGCCAGAAAAAGAAGATTCCGCGGAGCCCTTTGTGCATCTCGCCTGCGAGGCCAAGACCCTCTCCGGCCGTGCCATGACAAACCGGGTTCCTCCCGCAGGCCAAGCGTGACGATGCTTGCCTGGAAACCAAAAAGACCGGGCAGGACGATGGCGGGCGCAACTTTACTCGCCCTGCCAGACGGACCAGCCTGGCAACAATTCCTTGAGTTCTGATGCGCAGCTGCGGTGTTACTTCCCTTCTCGGACGTCTATCCGGGTGGCCGTCATCTTATTGCTGCCCTTTTCGAACTTGCCGAGGACGATCACGCGCCGCCCGTCCTTCAATTCATCGATAGTCGCCGCGGTGTTCCTGTAGGAGAAGATGGTGTCCTTGTTGTAGACGATCTGCCAGGCCGCGGTCTTGCCCGTCTGAATGATCGTGATGGTGGATTTTTCCTTGTTGATCGCCTGAATCGTTCCGTCGAGTTTGTCCAAACCGGTCTGGGGTTCCTTTGTCACCTGGGGGTACAGGCTGGGAACGAACACCAGAGAGAAAACCAAAGCCAGCACAATAATGCTGTGGATGCCGCGCCTCATAGGCCCTCCTTGGAAATGATGGAATCGGCAATTCTCCTTTTATCCTAGTCCATAAAGCCGCAGAAAGTAAATGCATTCTGACAATCCAACAATCCCGGGCAGTCCCTCGTGGCCCGGGTGCACCCGCACGCATGAAAACTGCCTCGAGCTTCAACTGCGACGATTCTTCTGAAGGATGAGAAAGGCGAGGCGAACGCCAGTATCTTTTTCATTGCCTACAGCAGGTACGACCTGAAGGACTTGAGCCAGCGGCCGATCGCGTTTCTCTATAACGGGGGGCCCGGGTCCTCCTCGATCTGGCTGCACATGGGTGCCTTTGGCCCCAGGCGGGTGATCACTGCGGATGCTGAAGCGCCGCCGCCGGCGCCCTACCAGCTCGCCGACAATGAGAACTGCCTGCTGGATGCCGCCGATCTCGTATTCATCGATCCCGTCGGCACCGGCTTCAGCCATGCGGAAGGCAAAGCCAAGGATAAGGATTTCTGGGGTATCGATCAGGATGCCAGGTCCCTGGCGCAATTCATCAGCGCATACGTCAGCAGGAACAATCGCTGGAATTCTCCGAAATTCCTCATTGGGGAAAGTTACGGCACATTCCGATCTGCCGCCCTGGTCAACTATCTGCAGTCGCATGACGGGATGTACTTCAATGGCGTCGTCATGGTATCCACCGTGGATATTTGATATTTGCAAATGCAACCCTCCTGTTTTGCTTTTTGAGCTCGGCTTGCAAACCGTCGGTGCTAAGATTGCGGTTTCACAAGGATGGGAGCGGGAATTGTGCCGATTTAGGGAGATTCTATGATGAAAAGTATCGACCGGTTTATGCTGTGTCTCGTTTGCCTGTTTCTCCTGCCTGTGCTTGCCGCGGCGCAGCAGGTGTCGCTGACCATCCTTCACACCAATGACACACACAGCCATCTGTTGCCGTTCAGCTACCCGCCCGATGCCTTTCCGAAATCGGAAGGCGCCGCGCCAGAGGTGCTCAAGGACATTGGCGGGATTGCGCGCCGGGCCACACTAGTCAATCAACTGCGGGAAGAGCTTGGGCGCCGCGGCACAGCCGTCTGGCTGGTGGATGCGGGAGATTTTAGCGAAGGAACCCTGTTTTCGACCGAGTATCGCGGGGAAGCGGACATTGAGGCGATGAATGCTGCGGGCTATACATTCGGTACCATCGGCAACCACGAGTTGGACAATCCGCTCGCAACCCTCAAGAAGATTCTCAGCCTGGCCAAATTCCCGATACTCTGTGCCAATCTCACCGAAAACGCGACGGGAAAGCCGTTAGTCCGCACCTCCGAGGTCCGGGAGCTCGGCCAGTTGAAGATCGGGATTTTCGGCCTGACAACCCCCTCTGCCGGCGGGTATCCGGCAGCCAAGGAGGGATTGACCATAGGGAATGAGATTGAAACCGCCAGGCGCATGGCCGGCACGCTCCGGCGCGGGGCCGGGATCGTGATCTTGATCTCGCACGCCGGCGAAAGGGTCGACGAACAGATTGCATCGTCCGTCCCCGGCATCGATATCATCGTCGGCGGGCACTCGCACACGCGCCTCCCTGTGGGCCAGTTCGTGTGGCGGTCCGATGTCCTGGAGGAAAAGGCGGTCAACGGCACTATTATCGTGCAGGCCTACCAGTGGGGAGGGGAACTGGGGCGGCTTGACCTCCTGTTCGGAAAAGACGAGCGCGGAGTCTGGCACGTCCAGCGCTATCGTGAGCGCCTGATCCCGGTGACTTCCAAGTACCCCGAAAACCCGACGGTCGCGGCCGTGGTCGCCCGCTACTGGAAGCCGATCGCCGCTCATTACGGTGAGATCATCGGGCAGGCAGCCGCAGACATCGTCGACCGCCCAAACGATTTGGCCTCCTACAATCTGGTTGCCGATGCGGTTCGAGAGACCTACGGCACCGAGATCGGGCTCGAAAACATGGGGGGCGTGCGTGCACCGCTCGCCAAAGGTAACATCACGCTGGCCGATCTGACCGAAGTGGACCCTTTCACCAACACGGTCGTCACCTTCAAAATCACGGGGCGTGAGTTAAAACGGATCCTCCTGAAAAACCGCCCGGCCGTCTCCGGATTGCGTTACCGGATGGAAGGCGGCCAGCTCACGGAAGCCACTGTCGGCGGGAAACCGGTAGAGGACGACCGTGTCTACACTGCAGTAAGCAACTCCTTTCTGGCGGGCACCGCCCTGAAGGGGATTGAGGTCGTGGATACCGGAAAGGTGCGCCTGAGCGTGCTCATCGACTACATCCGCAAGAAAGGCACCGTGCGGCCCTCCTACGACGGCCGCCGCGTCATCCTCGAATAAAGAGAAAAGTGGACATTTCGATTTCGCAGTTCGCATGCGGTCCTATTCGAAGGCAATGACCGGAAAAGCGGAATGTCCCCTTTTGTCGATCTGCTTGATCCCGCTGCACCCCAAAGCGCCCCGTCGCGGCGCGCGCGCAGCCACGGATTACCTGAACTGCGGCATTGCCGTGGCGTGCGAAGTGGCCTTGGCGATCTGGAAGTCGTTTGATTCGAGCAGGGTGTACATGGCCTGCTGCAGATTGATGATCGACTTGTTGTAAGCGATCAGCGCCTGCAGTTCGACTCCCTTGGCATTTGCCAGGTCCTGCTGACGCTGAAGAACGAGGAAGTTCTGGCTCATGCCGGCCATGAAGCGCTTGGTCTCTCCATCAAGCTGCTCCGAGGACAGCTGCAGGGCTACCTGGGCGGTCTTGACACGCTGCTTGTTGGTTTCCAGGTCTTCGATGGAATTGCGGACCTGCACCATTATCTTTTGCTCGGTATTGGTGCGATTCATCTCGACTTGCTGGCGTTGAATCTGCAGTTGTGCGAGCTGGGCATCCAGGCTTCGGTTGCGCAGGGGTATCTGAATATTGAAACCCGTGAACCAGTTGGTAAAACCGCCGGTGAAAAGCGTCGAGTTGGCAACGCCGATGCCGCCGATCAAGCTCGGTACAATCAAGGGCTGACCCGTCTGTGGGTCGACGGATTGCGGGCCGGCCACACCCGCCGTTCCGATGGAAGCCACCAGGTCAAACTGCCATTTCTTCTGGTTCTGGCCCAGCCGGTGGTTGACGGTGTTTTCCTCGAGCTGCAGACCGAATTGCTCCAGTTCGGGACGATTCTGCAACGCCGCCGCAATAGCCTGGTCAAGTACAACCGGATAATCCCGGAAATCGGGAGTGTCGGTAGGCACGACAACTTTTTGCCAGATCTCTGCATTCCGGTCGGGGGCGATTGCGGCACGCAGGTTGTTCTCGGCCACGACAATTGAGTTCCGGGAGGTGATCATGTCGACCTCGCGGTTGGCCATCTCTGCACGGGCCTCGGTGATGGAAATGTTGGGCTGAACGCCGATCTCAACCTCTTTAATGTTGTTCTGGAGACTGATCTGGGCAAGTTTCACCGAATCTCTCTTGATGGTAAAGTCCCGGATGGCCCCGATCAGGTCCCAGTACATGCCCTGGATGTTTGCAATGGTGCTCGACACCGTCTGCTTGAACTGGCTGTCATTGATCTTGGTATCCAGGTTCGCCAGCCGGATAGCCCCTCGAATCTGGTCAATGCGACGGTTCCGGTTCAGAGGTTGTGTGATCTGAACGTTGAGGCTGGTGGTGTATTGCGGGCTGAACAGGGCAAACTGCTGGTTGGTGTCGCTGCGGTTGGAATTGTAAGTTCCGACAATGCCTCCTCCGGTCGGGATGTTCTGCGTGAACTGGAAGTTCCAGTTGGCGAGATTCGTAGTATTGAAGTCACCCCGTGTGGACCGGTTTGTGAGGTTGGTGTTGGGTCTTTTGTTTGACTGGTATCCCAGGCCGACGCTCAGGGCCGGATCATAAGGACCGTGTGACTGCACGATTCTCTGATGAAACAGCTCTTCGTTGGTGTCTGAGATTGCGATGTCCAGGTTGTTCTGGAGCGCGAGCCTGGTCAGATCCTTCAGCGAAAGGCGAAGCGCCGTGCCGTCTTTCTCTGCCTGCTCGATAGGAGACAGGGGAAGATTGGCCTTAGCCAAATCGATTTGTGGAACTGACTGTTGTCCTTGAGCCGGTGACAGGCTCAA
Source organism: Terriglobia bacterium (assembly GCA_020072565.1). NCBI lineage: Bacteria > Pseudomonadati > Acidobacteriota > Terriglobia > Terriglobia bacterium. The sequence continues at coordinate 78,580 of JAIQGI010000019.1, read as the reverse complement.
TAAAACGAGAATAACAATTGCGCCTGGCGGGATGATTCGCAGGCGGGGAAGTGAAAAGATCGTCATGGTTTGGCTCCTTTGAGATGCTGCGGGTCTTTTGCTGTCTGGCAGCAGCCCACACCTATAACAATAGCTGAAATAAAAATTTTGGTAAGTCCCTATCCGAAGGGCACGTGTCTGAGAGGACTATCTACGCACCAATTGCACAAACTCGCTCAGATCGCTCGCGCTGACGTCGGAGACAGCCCAAAAGGTCATGCCGGATTGGGTCCACATGATCATATTGTAACCATTCCGGGAGAGAGCCTTCCGGGTTGCGCTGCCTGAGCCGGCCGCCGGCCATATGAACAGGTTGATCAGGTGTTTGCGGCACTGATATACCACCGCCGCCACGGGGCGATTGCCGGCATAGTCCAGCCGGCCGCCGATCAGAGGAAATCCCTGGGCTGCCAGGTCTGCAACCGGCGGAGAGAAGTCCAACCTCCCGTTGAACCACAGCTTCACCGTGTGCTGATCCGAAGAGAGAACATCCGTAAGATGGCCGGGCATCAACGAGCGCACGTGCGCAGAGACAATTTCCTGCGCCAAGAGCTTATCTTCCGATGGCCGCATCACGAACGGGAACATGGCGAGGAGAACGAGTGCGGCCGCCCCCAGCGGAACCCAGAGAAACTTCCAATTTGACGAAGCCGGCACGTACGATTACTTCTGCTCCGTGCATCCGCACATGACAGGCAAGGTCGTGCAGTAGCGGAGGGCATCGTTAACCGGTCTGGAGCAGGCCCCAATCGGACGATTGGAGACCACGAAATACGCGAGATCCTTCTCGCGTATTTCGTGGTCCGAAGCCTTTTTACTTGATGATGTCCTTTGGAATCGGGAGGGCACCGGCATCAAATGCCGCCATTGTACGCTGTAATTCCAGAAGTTCTTTCATCAACGCAGTCATCTCCGGGCCCCCGGGCGAGACCGCGCCTATTTCGACCCGTTGCTGCATTGTCATGATCTGTCTTTCCACCAGCACGATCTCTTTCTGGAGCAGCTCTCGATATCTTTGGCGTGCCTCGAGGACCTTACGTGCCTCGGCGACTTGCTGCGGGCTTGAGGCGGAAGAGGCAGCGGTGGGTTGGTTCTGGCTGATGCCGGATGCCTTGGGCAGATAATTGCGACTCGCATCGGCCAGCTTGGTTTGATCCGAAAACTCTTGAACTACCCGTCTGTAGGCGGCCATAGCCTGTTCGGTCTTGCCTTGCTTGCGGTAGCAGTCGGCCAGATGGAACAGGGCGGTGGCAGCAGTCTTCCGCTCCTCGTCGAACTGCGCCAGTATGCTCTGGTAGGCCTGAATGGCCTTGTCGAGGTTCTGGTTGGCCTCTTCTTCGACAATGGCCTTCCGGAGCTGATCGGCCATCTTGTCCTGCGCAGCGGCGAGGCTTGCCGACAGCATCAGAATCGCAAGGGCCAAATGGGTTCTCATATCGTACCTCCTGGACGGTGAATGATGTCTTCAAAGCCCTGAACAACCGATTCCATGCTGCCCTTTTCTGTTCCGGGAATTGTCATGGTTTTGCAAATTCGTTACCTGTCCAGCCGGTAGCCTACCCCGTGGACAGTCTTGATCCACCTCGGATGTTCCGGATCCGGTTCGAGCTTGGCGCGCAGGCTCGCAATGTGGTTGTCCACCGTGCGCGTGGTTGGGAAGGCCGCGTAGCCCCAGACCACATCCAGAAAGCGATCGCGCGTAACCGGCTCGCCGCCGGCTTCGGCCAGAAGCCGCAACATGGCAAATTCCCTGGCCGTCAGGTAGACGGCAGAGCGCCCGCGCCGGGCACTCTGCTTCACAAGGTCGATGTGGACATCGCCCAGCGTCAGGGCCCTGGCAACCCGGGCGCGCCTTTGAACGCGCCGGAGCAATGCGCGCACGCGCGCCAGGAGCTCATCGGTGCTGAAGGGCTTGACCAGATAATCGTCCGCGCCGGAGTCTAGCCCCGTAACGCGATCCCCCACTTGCCCTTTGGCCGTGAGCATCAGCACCGGGGTTGCTATTGCCATGGATCGCAATCCGGCACAGAGGGCGAAGCCGTCGAGCCTGGGAAGCATGATGTCAAGCAGGATCAGGTCGGGCTTCTCGTTCACTGCGCTTTCCAGGCCGCTCTCGCCATCGGCTGCAGTCAGGACCCGGAACCCTTCGGCTTCGAGGATGTCTCTGAGCACCGTGCGCATGGGCGCTTCGTCCTCGATGACCAGGATGCGCGGCCCAGGGATGTTTGCTCGAGGATCGGTCTGGTCTTCACAGCGATCGGATTTCATGGTTTATTTCCCCATTGGAAGCCGGCAGCTTGCCGCCGCCTTCAGAAGGTCAAGGCTCCAAAGGCGCCGGCAGGCTGCCACACCCCGGGGTGGTCATCTGCGTTCGTCCGCGTTCGACTGCGGTCCCATCCTGAGAGGCATTTCCAGCATGAACCGGCTGCCGTGCCCAATGGCACTCTCGACGAGCACCCGGCCGCCGTGCGCCTCCGCCACATGTTTCACGATATTCAGACCTATTCCGATGCCTTTGGTTTCACGACGCAACTCGGAACCTCGACGGTAGAACGGCTCGAAGATGCGCACCTGCTCCTCGACCGGCACCCCTTGGCCCTGATCCTCGACCGTGAGATGAATCATCGGTTCCGCTGCGGCCCTCGCTATTTCGTATTCCACCTTCACCACCGCGTCTGCCGGCGAATGCTTAATGGCGTTGTCGATGAGATTCACCAACGCCTGCTGCACCGCTTGGCCGTCCCAGCACGGCTGCAACTCCTCGCCTCCAGGCGACGGCTCCGCCAGCACCAGCATGACATGCCGCTCGCCGGCGTTGGGCTCCATGAGCTTGACTGTCTGCCGCATCAGGGCTGCCAGATCAATAGGTTCGAACTCGTATCGCTTGCGGCCCTGATGGATGTGGGAGAAGTCGAGCACATTCTCGACCAGCGATGAAAGGCGGCGGCACTCCTGAACGATCAGCCGGAAATAGTCTCTTCGTTTTTCGCTGTCCTCTGTCCTGCCCTGGTCCAGACTCTCCGCCATCAGGCGCACCGACGCCAGCGGCGCACGCAACTCGTGCGAAACGCTGGAGACGAAGTTCGACGTCATCTCCGCCAGCCGCAACTGGCGCTGGAACGCCCGCCAGGCACTCACGAGCCCCATGCCTGCGGCAGCCGTCGCTGACAGAATGAGTCCGGCCGCCAGCCACAGACGTTGCCGATAGTGCGCGTAAAGCAAGTCCGGCCGCGCCAGCTCCAGGCTGATCGCGAATTTGATATTCAGCGCCCGGTCATCAGGCCAGGCGAAGTACTCCAAATCTCTTTCAACTGCGCTCAGAGAGGGAACCAGGTATTTGGGAAGGTCCGGGAAAACTACGATGACCTTTGATTCGGAAGCCAGCTCGACATCCGGGAGGGTCGCGTGAGGGGTGGCGGGCCAGCGTCGCCCTCCAACCTGCACGGTTGCAGTTAGATAAGACGGCAATTGACCACGGGTTTCGGCGAGCGCATTTAGAAACGCCTGTTCCAACAGGCGTCCTCGAATCAACGTGACCGAGTATGAACTCCCTGCGGGCCGCCATATCATGTTCTCGTCCTTGGAACGATATGGTTCGCACTGGGCGAGAATGGGTTGACCATCTGCATCGAGCCAGATCTCAGTCAATTTATGGGGGTCCAGTGGATGCTGCGCAAGCGACCGCAACAACGTCCGAGTTCTTTCCTGCACGAGCCAGAGGCTCCTGAGAGGTTGGAGCAAAAGCGCCTTCTGCGCATCGGAAGACACCGCTTCGGCTGCGGCGACCAATTCCGGGGTCAGGAACGAAGGGTGCCTGAGAACTCGGTGAAAAAGCTCCTGCCGCAGGGAATCGAGAATAGGCCTGCCTGTCGAGCCAAGCAGAGCTTGGACCAAAGCGAGATCCGCAATCGGTGTTCCCGACTCAGTGCAAGATTCAGGATACTTGTGCGCCAGGTCGGTCAGCCGTTGCACTTGGGTCGGGGCCGCCCCCCGTCGGGCTTCCAGGAGCAGGAGCCTGAACTCTGTGCTTGCACATGCGTCCTCCGGCACCTGCCCTGCCCTCATGGCAGCCAGCGCCTTTCTTCCAGCCGCCGGATCGCGTTGCTGAAATAATGCCTGCTCCGCAGTCCGCCATATGCTCGACTGTTCAGGGGACAGTTCGTTGGGCCAGGCCGGTGGGGTCGGGAGGCGGGGGTAATCCACTGGCGTTTGGACCCGGCCGTTGAGGAGCCGGCCCCGCAATTGCGGCAACGCATCCAGCTTGAGATCGGTGGGCGCGCGTTGCGCCAAGGCGCGGATTTCCTGAGCATCCGCGGTTTGCGCAATTCCACTCCCCTCAGGCCAGGCAAGTGCTATCGGTGCATATTCCTCAAGACACCAGGCAACGAGAAACTCTTCGAGATCTTTCTGCACACGTTGCTTCAACTGATCGGCCAGCGCCGGAGTGAGCACCTGGGCGCGATCACGGGCATCCTGCTCAATGGATGCCTTATCTTGACGCAGGGAGTAGAGTGCGACAGCAGACAGAATTATGAGCGGTGTAGCAATCAACATAGCCTGCTTATAGAAACTGGCCTGTCGATTATGGCTCTTCATGGTGTGTCTGATTTTCACCATACCACACAACTACCTGACCACCACCGCTCAATTGTCACGGTCTTGTAAAGAAGCGAATCCACGGACGAAAGCTGATGGATGCAGCAGGCAAGACGTCTGTGCTGCGGGAGCCCAGCTCTTTTGGCGTCCTGGCGGCGATCTGCAAAAGCTACAGCGCCTGGTCGAGGTGGATCTGCATGCACAGGTTCATGGCCGGTGTGACTTCGTCAAAAATGGCCAGCATGGCCTCGACCAGGTCGAGCCCCGTCGTCGTGCGGACTTCCAATTCGGGCATTGAGTAATAGAGCTGAAAGCCCGCCCAGTGATCTCCCGGTGCAGCTTGTAGGAGACGGCGGATTTCCAGCACAGCGGGGAGATTAGCTTTGCCATAATCGATAAAGGTCTCCCAACTGCCGGCGTGAATATTGAAACCTTCCCTCCGGACCAGACGCCGGATCTCGCTTTCCATCAGGCTGCCACGCTTGAGAGACTTCAACAGCCGGTGCCAATCCCAATCGGAGCGCAGCTCGCAACCACGGTATTCGGGCGGTGCCTTGAGGTATCCGCGCTCGATCTGCAGTCCGCACTGAAAGAGCCGCTCCTCGGTATCGACCGACAGAAAGAGCTTGGAGCACCCGAAGCTTACGGACGCTGAGAGCGGCTTGGCCGTACGGTTCGCCTTCGGCAGATAACCGATCCATTGCCAATAAACGCCTCGCCCCCACCGCTCGGTGATGAATGGCTGCCGGTAGCGATACTCCAGCTCCAACTTGAGGAGTCGCGTGATACGTTCGTTGTCTTCGAGATGGCCGACACGGATTCCCCGGTCGAAGTCGAGAAACTCCGGTCTGAATGCGATCGCGGTTGGTGGTACTCGCTGGTAAAGCGCTGATTTGGCTGTCATATCGTTGGAAACCACGACAGGATTTTCGGTTTTTGGATCTCGATACAGGTTAATAGGGCAGGCCGCTTTCTAATCCAATATCCGCATCCAAAATCCAAAATAGATTTGACGGTTGAAAAGATCGTAACTTCTGTTTTGACGGCAGAGGCATGAACTTCGCGATCCTGCCGCCCGCGCCGGCGGCCCATCCGACGGCCTTGGACTTGGCAAAAGCAAGCACGTGGAATCCTTCCGAGTCATACTTCGCCCAGTGCCCGCCGCCGTCCTCCGAATAGTCTGTTCCGGAAGGGCCGACAGCGACGAGCGCTGTGCCCCTGGTGCCGGGCAGGTAAGCGACGCAGGACCTGAATCCTCCAAGCCTGGAATCGGTGATCAAGGTCCATGTGCGGCCGCCATCCGTCGTTCTGGCAATGTTGTTTTTGGCTTCCTCGACCTTGCGATAATCCCCGCCGACGATGATGCCGTTGCGGGCATCCTTGAAGGCAACGGAAAAAATCCCGCTGGATGCCTGACCGGCGATGATGGGAGTATCGGCTACACTCCATGTCAGCCCTTTGTCGGCGGACCGAAAGACCCGTGCGGCCGCCGCGCCGCCGGTTGCGAACCAGGCGTTGCCTTTTCCGCTTATTGTAATGGTAGTTCCGCTGGCCGCGAACACGCCTTCGCCGGACAGGGCCGGAGGAATACTTTCTTCCGGAATCGCGGTCCAATGAGCACCGCCATCCGTCGTGCGCATGATCAGGAACCGGCCGTCGACCGGGTCACTGACGGCGACGCCGTTACGCACATCCCAAAACGCGAAGGCATCGAGGAAGGCCTTGGGATGCGGGTTGATAAGCTGGGCGGTCCAAATCTTCCCGCCGTCGGTGGTCTTATAGATTCTTGATTTTGTCCCTGTGCCGATGCTCAGCAGAAAAGTGGTGTCGGCATCGAACGCTGCCACATCCCGGAAATCAAGGGATTCCTTGTCCGGGACGGTGGCGACTTCCCAAGTCTCTCCGCCATCCGTTGTCCGGGCATAGGTGTTTCGACTTCCGCTCGCCCATGCCACCTTCTCATTTACGACGTCGAGTCCGCGGAACTCCGATTGCAGGCCGGTCTTTTGCAGTTTCCACTGACTGAAGGCGATGCCGCTCATCGCGAGAACCAGAAAAAACAGGATCAGTCTGCGCATAGAATCTCCTGACTTTTGCCAGCCCTCAGGATAGGCATCCCTCTGCGGAATTGGAACATTTTTTTGGGCTCTGCACGGTTCCTCCGCAACCACGAAATCCGCGGAACACATGGAAAACTCTTCGTGCATTTCGCGGGTTTCGTGGTTTATTCTCCATCTATGGACGATACGAAGCTGCGTGCATGGTGGTCATACCGTCAGGGTCTGGATGGAAGGCTTACAGGCCGGCCGGCATCCGAGGTGCTGGAACAGACAGGATGGGCGCGCTCGGTCGGCGGCGTCGGCCCGTATTTGACCCTCTTCGCACGCGGAGGGGTCGGGCGGCCGGCAGTCGACAATGCCGTCGCGCAGCTGGAAATCCACGAACTCCCGAGCGCCCGCGGTTGCACCTATGTCGTGCCTGCCGCCGACTTTGCCCTTGCCCTGAGAGTCGGGCAGGGTTTCAGTGATGAAGGGCCAACAGCACGCAAGCTCGGGGTCACGGATGCCGAAATCGAGAAGCTGTGCGCGGTGGTCCTGAAGGCATTGGCGTCTGGACCTCTCGATCCCGAGGAACTGCGCGCTGCCGCCCTTGGTGCGGTCCGGAATCTGGGAGAGGCAGGCAGGAAAAAAGGTCTGACTACCACTCTTCCGGTGGCGCTCGGCAAACTGCAATCGGCCGGCGAGATCCGGCGTGTCCCCACCAACGGCCGGCTCGACCAACAACGCTATCGCTATGCCTTGTGGCGCCCCAATCCTCTTGCGCGGTTCAGGCTGTCGGCTGAAAGAACTTACACTGAACTCGCGCGCCGGTTCTTCGCCTGGATCGGGCCTGCAACGCTGGCGGAATTTCAGTGGTTCTCCGGCCTGGGCGCGAAAGCAGCCGGGGCTGCCGCAGAGCTGCTGAGGCTCGAACCGTTGGGAGACGGGGATGAGCGGCTGATGCTGCCGGGGTCGCGCGCAGAATTTCGCGCTTTCAAGGTTCCCAAACAGCCGCATTATGTTCTGGTGAGCAGCCTCGACGGCATTTGCCATCTGCGCCGGGATGTGGCGGGGTTGCTTGCGCCCCAGGATGTAAAACGGAGCGTCTTCTGTGAGAAAGGGCTGATGGATCTTTCCAGCCACGCCATCCTCGACCGCGGCCGCCTGGTCGGGTTATGGGAATATGACATGGCCACGGGATCGATCGTCTGGATATCGTTCATTCCCAGGAATGAGGCGCTCGAAGAAGCGGTGGCGCGAACCGAGGGCTACATCCGATCCGATCTCGGCGATGCCCGTTCTTTCAGTCTCGACAGCCCGAAGAGCCGCGCGCCCCGCGTCGAAGCATTGCGCAAGGCCGGCAGGCAATGACTATCGGGCCGTCCCACCAGTTCCGAAAATATACAAATCGGGATCGGGATCGAAATCGCTATCGCCATCGGAACTCTGAGCCGGCAAAAGCCGATAGCGATTTCGATCCCGATACCAACGTTCACCAACCGGATAACATGAGCTTTTCGTGCGTCACAGGGCGCGCCCAGGCGCATGCGGGACTGTTCCAAGGTTGTTACATTCGCACCCGAAGATCTCCTCGTGGAGGACCCAATGAAGTCTTTTCTGGCTTCCGCTCTCGTCGTCTTGAGTTCGCTGGCCCTTTTCGGCCAGCCCGGGCCCGCTTTTGACGACTACTTTATCGACAGGGCCATGCGCCTCGATCTCTATCTGACTGGTGACGCAAAAGATGAGATCATCACGCTGGACAAGATCCATCAGGAGGGGATCTGGCCCGAGAATCCCAACCACCTGCTCGAGCCTTTCAACAACGGGCGGTATGCGGTCAAGGTTTATGACCTGGCTTCGAATCGACTGATCTATTGGCGGGGCTTTGACTGCATGTTCGGCGAGTACCGGACCACAACGCCCGCCCTCAACGGCGTCAGACGCACGTTGGAGCGCTCGCTGCGGGTGCCGTTCCCCAAGCGTCCTGTCCGTCTGTCAGTCGAGACCCGCGACAAGCAGAACGTGCTCCATTCCCTCTTCGAGCAGAAGATCGACCCGTCTGATGTCGACATCATCAAAGAAACGGTCGATTCCGGGGACTACGTTTACGAGGGGGTAAAAAGCGGCGATCCGCATAAATGTGTGGATCTGGCGTTTCTGGCCGAAGGCTACACCGCGGCCGAAAAGGAAAAGTTCAAATCAGACGTCGATCGCTTTGCCGGGTACCTCTTCACCATCGAGCCCTACAAGACCCTCAAGAACAGGTTCAACATTTACGGCGTCATGAGGGCATCGCCCGAGAGTGCCATGGATGAGCCCCGGCAAGGCGTTTTCAGGAAGACCATTCTCAATGCCTCTTTCAATGCATTCGGCACGGACCGGTACATGCTGACGGGGGAGAACCGCCGGGCGCGCGAGATTGCCGCACAGGTGCCCTATGATGCCGTGGTTATCCTGGTCAACAGCAGGCGTTACGGCGGCGGCGGCATCTATGACGATTACTGCATCACGACGGTCGACAACGCGGCCAGCTTCAAGGTGTTCATTCACGAGTTCGGCCACTCGTTCGCGGGGCTCGCGGATGAATACTATTCCTCCGATGTCGCCTACAATGAATTCTACCCCAAAGGCGTTGAGCCGCTGGAGCCGAACATTACCGCCCTGCTGGATCCGACACACGTGAAATGGCAAGACCTTCTGTCACCCGGCATCCGGATCCCCACGGAGTACGGGAAAGATCAGAAGGAAAGCCTGTTCCTGGACCGGCGCCGGAACGCTGCGGAGCAGACCAGGGAGATCGAGCAGGCCAAACAGAAGCGAGCTTCCGACGCTGAAATAAGAGCCATCCAGGAGAAGTATGCAGCCAAGGCGAAGGAGATTGCCGCTCAGATTGCGGCAATCGACAAGCAGTACGCCGGCCTGGTGGACAAGGTCGGTGTCTTCGAAGGCGCCGGCTATGCGGCCAAAGGTCTGTATCGTCCCATGATGAACTGCATCATGATTTCCAACCCGAAGGATGAATTCTGCCTGGTCTGTCAGAAGGCAATCGCCCGTATGATCGATTACTACAGCGGCCAGTAGCGCGGGTCGGCGCCGGCGTGAGCGAATAGGCGGTCCCAGGCTCGAGGATTGGGGTAGCAGAGCACCGAGCTCACCATCAGTCGGCGAACTTCCGCACGGCTGACCTTGATCCGGCACCGGTCGTCAAGCACGTTGCCGGCGCGCAGACGCGCCAACGTCTTCACTCCGATCAGAGCCGGCCATGCGCAGGCCAGACGCACACGCATCTGGCCGCGGGGCAGAGCGTTCGTATAGGCCCAACCCGCCCCGAGGAGGCCGCGGGCCTGTTCGAGGTAACCTGCATAGAGCGGCCGGAAACGGCCCATTTCACGGGCATCCAGCAACGCTGCCGGCTCCAGGCCGCAGATCCCGAGGCGCGTGCGGGGAATATAGCAGCGTCCCTGACGCAGGTCCTTTGGCAGATCGCGCAAAATGTTCACAAGCTGCAGGCCTTTTCCAAACCGGATGCCGTTCGTCAGCAAAAACGTGTCGTCCAACTCTGCCTTGGCGAAGAGATGAGCACGGCACATCCTTGTCCAGAATTCTCCCACGCAGCCGGCCACGCTATAGGTGTATTCCTCGAGATCATTGTCGGTTTCGAGTGCCGCAAGCCGGTCAGAACTGGCGCCACCGAAGCGAACAAGGTCCGTCTCCTGTCCGCGGATTATGGTGTCCAGCAGCTCGCGAATGCGCTGACGATCCTCGCGCCTCAGGGCACCCAACGCCTCGAGAGTTTCCCGGGCATTTTCGAGCAACGCCTTCTCTGCGGCTGATCCCGGGCCTGTGGGCACCTCCTGGGCTGCGGCGAGATCGCCGAAATCAGGCGCCTGCGCGGGGCGATCCTCAGCAAGCGCCTGGATTGCTGCCTGCATCTCGCGCAGAGCAGCCCGACGGTGACCGACGGACACCAGCCGCGTGTCGGCGATGGTGTCGGTCAAACGCGCGAGCAGGTATGCCAGGCCGATCTGCGGGCGAATTGCGGCGGGCAGCACACGGAGAGTCAGGTAGAAAGAACGCGAGACCTCTCTAAGCAGATCGCTCCACTGTTCCACGACATGTCCGGGCATGCCCGCATTGAAGCATACAATCCCCGCCGAGCAAAGATCCGAATCGTGCTTAAGAAGATTACCAAAGGTTCCAGTTTTCTTCCGGCGCAAGATCGGCTAGCATTCATGGGCTGACAGGGTCGCAGTCCTGAGAAATTCGGCGCATCAACTGGCACCGAGCAAAAACACCGGTCCCAAGGAGATATCTGCAGTAGCTAAAACAGAGGAGATAGAAATGGCAAGAGACAATTACTTCTTCACATCGGAATCCGTCACCGAAGGGCACCCCGACAAGGTCTGCGATCAGATCTCAGACGCCGTGTTGGATGATATTTTGAGAGTGGACAAACGGGGGCGGGTGGCCTGCGAGACCTTCATCACAGTTGGGTTGGTGGTGGTCGGAGGGGAAATCACGACCGATTCCTATGTCGATGTTCCCGGACTGGTACGAAATCTGATCCGCGATATCGGCTACACCGATCCCAAGTACGGCTTCAACCACTCCACTTGCGCCATCCTGAACGCCATCGGCACGCAATCTCCCGACATCGCGCAGGGCGTCGATGTAGGGGGCGCCGGCGACCAGGGACTCATGATGGGGTATGCGATCAACGAGACGAAAGAGCTGATGCCCCTCCCCATCATGCTCGCGCACAAGATTACCCAGCGTCTGGCCGAAGTGAGGAGAAAGAGGATCCTTCCTTACTTGGGACCCGACGGCAAGAGCCAGGTCACGGTAGAATATGAAAACGGCAAGCCGAAACGCGTCGACACGGTCGTAGTGTCCAGCCAGCACACCGAAGATATCCTGGACAGGACAGGCGAACGCATTACCAATCGGGCCAGGGAAGAGGTCATCCAGAATGTCGTGCTGAAGTCGATCCCCAAAAGATACATCGATGCCCGGACCAAGTATCTGGTCAATCCCACCGGCAAGTTCGTCATCGGCGGTCCCCAGTCGGATACCGGTATGACGGGGCGCAAGATCATCGTCGATACGTATGGCGGTTCGGCTCCCCATGGGGGCGGCGCGTTTTCCGGCAAGGATCCGACCAAGGTCGATCGCTCAGCCTGCTACATGGCGCGTCACATCGCCAAGAACATCGTGGCTGCCGGGTTGGCCACGGCCTGCAACGTCCAACTCGCATATGCCATCGGTGTGGCCAAGCCGGTGAGCGTGCTTATCAGCACCAAGGGCAATGGGGATGTCCCCGACTGGCGGTTGACGCAGATCGTGCAGAAACAGTTCGATCTCACCCCCAAGGGGATCATCGAATACCTCAACCTGCTGCGCCCGATCTACTGCAAGACCGCTGCCTACGGCCACTTCGGACGAGAGCTGCCAGAGTTCACCTGGGAGAAGACGCACCGGGTCAAAGATCTTCTGAAAAATGCCTAGGATCCATAAACCTCCAGGACTCAAAGACTCTAAGACTCAAAGAATCTGTTTTTTTGAGTCGCGGAGTCTTTGGGTCTTTGAGTTCACTGGATAATCACGCGACGAATGCCATCCTGAGTTTTTTTGTTCCCTCCTGATTTGACGAATCAGGAAGAGTCCGTTAACCTGATTTATTCATGAAGCAGAACCGCACGCCGACCAGCACGGGACGGTCGCCGTCGGCCAGCGTTTTCCGCGTCCAAAACTGCATTTTGGTCGCACATTCATGAATCGTCCGGGTTAAGCTTGCTCCGGCAAATCGGAATGCTCTATAAGTGTGCGGTCGTGGGAAGCTTGTGTGCTCTCGCGCGCAGATGAGGTGACCATGTCTGAAATTGTGTTGTTGGGCGATGAGGCGGTAGCGCTCGGCGCGGTCCATGCAGGGCTCACGGCTGCCTATGCGTATCCCGGAACTCCATCGACCGAGATTCTCGAGTTCCTGATCCGCCATGAGGCCAGGCACGGACGGCCTCACGCGGCCTGGTGCGCGAACGAGAAAACAGCTTACGAAAATGCCCTGGGAGTATCCCTCGCAGGCCGGCGCGCCCTGGTCTCGATGAAACACGTGGGATTAAACGTCGCGGCGGATCCGTTCATCAATTCGGCGCTGGTTGCCATCTACGGCGGGCTCGTCGTGGCTGTGGCGGATGATCCCGGAATGCACAGCTCCCAGAATGAGCAGGACAGCCGCTTCTATGCGGACTTCGCGCGCGTCATTTGTTTCGAACCCGCAAATCAGCAGGAAGCCTACGATATGATGCGGGATGCCTTCGACCGGTCTGAGCGATTCGAGATCCCGGTGATGATCCGGCTGGTAACCCGCCTGGCGCACAGCCGGACGGTTGTGCGGACCGGAGAACCGACGCCGGAGAAGCCGCCGGCCAAGTCCCGCGACACCGCGTCCTCTTGGGTTCTGATGCCGCATATTGCGCGGCGGCGCTGGCATGGGCTCCTGTTGCGCTACAAGGACATGCTCGCCTGCACGGAAGCATCGCCTTACAACACGCTCAGGCTCAACCAAGAGCAGCGCGATCTCGGTGTCATCACGACCGGCATCGCACGCAACTACTTCGTAGAAAATCTCGAAGATCTCGGTTTTGAGCCGTCACACCTGCACGTGGGCGTATATCCGATTCCCGTTGAGAAAGTCCGCAGGCTGGCCGCGCATGTGAAGAGGCTCGTGATTTTCGAGGAAGGATACCCCTACCTGGAGCGTCAGCTGCGCGGGATCATCCCGCCGGCCGTCGAGATCCAGGGCAAGGAATCGGGACATGTCCCGGCAGAAGGTGAGCTCAATCCCGACATCGTACGCCGGGCACTGGGGCTGAGGGAGAGGAAGGGTCCGGAGATCCCCGGGCTGGCGCTCGCAAACCGTCCTCCACAGTTCTGCGCCGGATGCCCGCATGCCGACACCCTGAAGGCACTCAAGCTGGCCCTGGCAGGTTACCGGGAACCGATAGTCACTTCGGATATCGGCTGCTATACGCTGGGCGCGCTGCCGCCGCATTCGGCCGTGGAAACGTGCGTGTGCATGGGAGCCTCGATTGGAATGGCCAAAGGAGCCGCAGAGGCCGGCCTCCATCCTGTGGTCGCCGTCATCGGCGACAGCACGTTCCTGCATTCGGGTGTCACGCCGCTCATGGATGCGGTCACGGCCAAAGCGAACATCACTCTCATCATTGCCGACAACGGGACCGTGGCCATGACGGGCACCCAGCCGACGATTCTGCCCCAGCCCCAGCTCGAGCAGGTGATCCTTGGCGTCGGGGTGGATCCCGCGCACTTCCACGTGCTCAGCGCCCACCCGAAGCAGGCCGACAGGAATGTGGAGATTCTCAAACAGGAGATCGAGCATCGCGGTCTATCGGTCATCATTGCCCGGCGCGAGTGCCTGGAGGCAGTCAAGGAATCGAAGAAGGGAGGCGCCGCATGAAGTATGATATCGTGCTGGCAGGCGTTGGAGGGCAAGGGGTCCTGTCGCTGGCTATGGCGATTGCGTCCGGCGCCATGGAAGAAAAACTCTGCGTAAAGCAGGCGGAGGTTCACGGAATGGCCCAGAGGGGCGGCGCCGTGATGGCGACACTGCGCCTGGCCGACCGCGAGATTGCCAGCGATCTGATCCCGCGTGGAACGGCCTCGATGATTCTCAGCATGGAGCCGATGGAGAGTCTTCGTTACCTCGGATACCTTTCCGCGCAAGGCAGCCTCGTCACCTCCGCGAATCCGGTGCGCAACATTCCTGACTATCCAGATCTGAACCATTTGCTCGACCATATCCGGAAAATTCCGCGCGCGATCATCATTGACGCCGAAAAGCTGGCACGCGAGGCAGGATCTGCCCGGGCGACGAACATGGTGATGGTCGGCGCGGCGATGCACCTCCTTCCGATCAAGGCCGAGGCGATAGAATCGGCTGTGCGCGCTATCTTCGCGCGGAAGGGCGAGGAGGTGGTGGACATCAACCTGCGTGCCCTCCGGGCCGGCCGGGAGGCTGCAAAGTAGGCATTTTGCGGAAATCAACTTGCGAGGACCGCAAAGACCACGAAGAATTCTCTTCGTGTTCTTTGAGGCTTACATTGTGGAGGTGGCCATGAAGACAGAAAGGTCTCGAGTCGCATTGTCGCTCTTCGTTTTTCTGGCGGTCGGCGTCGCGGCTGCATACGCGCAGGGGCAAATACAGCTGCCGCCGCCCCGGACCGACGGAGGCAAGCCGCTCATGCAGGTGCTGAACGAGCGCAAATCAGCGCGCGAATTCAGTTCGGAGAAACTGCCCCTGCCGACGCTTTCGAACCTGCTCTGGGCGGCTTTCGGAATCAACCGTGCCACCGGCCAGCGAACTGCTCCCTCTGCGAACAACAGGCAGGAAATTGACGTCTATGTCGCGACTGCAGACGGCCTCTATCTTTACGATGGGAAGGCGAACCAGCTCAAACAGATTCTGGCGGAGGACATCCGGGCGCTCTGCGGCACGCAGGCATTCGTCAAGGATGCGCCTGTCAACCTCATATATGTGGCCGATCTTGCCAAGGCCGGCCGGACCCGGTCCGAGGACATCGAATTCTACTCCGGCGCCAACACGGCTTTCATCGCACAGAATGTCTATTTGTTTTGTGCCTCGGAGGGGCTGGCGACCGTGGTGCGTGCCAACATTGACAGGTCCGCCCTGGCGAAAGCGATGAAGCTCCGCACGGACCAGAAGATCGCTTTGTCCCAAACGGTAGGCTATCCGAAGAAGTAGTGGATCTTGGAGTGCGGCAACTTGTTGCCGCGTTTGGGTGAAGCGCTGCAGGTTGCGAAGATAAACAAGGCGCAGGCGAGCCTGCGCACTCCAACGACTTTGGCTCCTTATGCCTGATGAAAAGAAGATGCCAGAAGCACTTCTCCGCCAGCTGAACCACCTGACGGAAGAGCTGGAGAATTTCGAGCAAATTGCGTTGAAATTGAAGCCGGAGCCGGGCGAGATCCCCAAGCTTCCAGGCATCGACGTTTTCGGCACGACGATCCCGCTTGCCGGCGCTATTGGCGGTGATCATATCATCTACATCGATTTCCAGCAGAGGCATGACCTGGATGCGCGTATCGAGCAGGCGCGGGAAAGAGGACAGCCCCAGATCGCAGCAAAGCTCGAGGAGATGAAACAAACCGCGGGTGTCCTGCTTGCCGATGTTTCGGGCCACAGGATAACGGATGCGGTTCTGGCAGCCATGCTGCATCAGGCGTTTCTCCTCGGGGCCGTCTACGAGCTCGAAATGTCCGGCACGATTACGACCAGGCTTTTCGAGAACATCAACAATCGGTTTTACCGTTCCTCCAGCGTTCGCAAGTTCCTGACCATGATCTACGGCGAGATCCACGTGAGCGGCACGTTCCGATTCATATCCGCGGGGCACCATCCGCCGCTTGTGTTTTCGAATGAATTCGACCGGTTTGTGGATATCCATCCGGACCTACTGATCAGCTATCCCCCAATCGGCACCATGCCCTCGAAGACCGATCCCGATCTGTCCCGGCGTCCTTCGGCTCTTGGTTACAAGGACAAGTACACCGTCAACGAACTCAAACTGATGTCTCCGGGGGACATTCTGGTGCTCTACACGGACGGATTGAAGGAGCACGAGAACGATCACGAGAACTACTTCCCCGACAGATTCGAGTCCAAGATCAGAGAGTTCAAGCGGGAGTCTGCCCGCCGCATCCTCGAAGAGGTCAGCCGTGACCTGCTCGCCTTCGCGCTCCCGGCCGATGATGTCAGCTGCGTGCTTATCAAGAAAAACTGATCAGCCACCACGCAGAATATCAACGCTGAAGGCGCAGAGAACAGATATGTATATTCTCTGTGTTCTCTGCGCTAAGATTCCTTGATTGCGGCTATGCTGTTCGTCTGGCCGGAACGGTGGCTCCTATGATGGAGTTCAGGACCTTTGGCCCACAGCACCTGACCGTGCTTCTCATACTCCTCGCTCTGGGCATCCTGGTAGCCTGGGGAGGATCGCGGCTGCGCGGCAAGACAAGAATCCGGTTCGGCTGGGCCCTGGGCTTCCTGCTTTTGGGCTATGCGTTGGCCCTTTACCTCCAGGAAGCCATGATGGGAGGGCTGCATGGAAGCTACTCGCTGCCCATGCAGCTGTGCGACTGGGTTCTGATTGCCTGTCTGGTGACCCTGATCCGTCCGAACGTCCTCGCTTCCGAGATCGCCTATTTCTGGGGTCTCGGCGGCACGCTCCAGGCCGTGCTCACGCCTGATGTCACGACCGGATTCCCATCGTGGAGGTTCATACAGTTTTTCTGGGGGCACGGCATCACGCTGCTGTGCATCGTTTACATTATTGTCGCGCAGCACTTCCGGCCGCGTCCCCGAAGCGTCCTCAGGATGATGATTGCCGTCAACATCTACGGTCTGTCTGCTCTGGGTCTCGATCTTGCGTTCGGATGGAACTACGGATTCCTTCTGCACAAGCCGGCGGAGCCCTCTCTCTTAGACTATTTGGGGCCATGGCCCTGGTATCTGATTTCCGCCGAGATCCTCGGCCTGGCAAGTTTTTTGCTGCTGGCGCTGCCGTGGAAGATCCTGGATGGCATTCGTGCCGGGAAACAGACTGCGCAGACCGGCATCAACGTCCTTTGATGTGGTAGAGGGCTCCGCGATTCACACTCGCAGCCTTGTTATTGAAATGACGCGACCACCGGCGCGTGGTCGGATGGTTTTTCGCCTTTGCGTTCGGCACGATCGATCTCAACGGCTATGCACCGCTGCGCCAAAGGCGCGCTCACCAGAATGTGATCGATGCGCAGGCCCCAACCGCGGTGAAATGCGCCGGCCCGGTAATCCCACCAGGTGTATAGACCGCCTTCCTGGTGGTGGATGCGCAGGGCGTCCTGGAATCCCCAGTCGACGATGGTGCGCAAGGCCGCCTTCTCCGGGTCACTGAACAGGATTTGCCCGCGCCACTGCTCGGGATCCCAGACGTCGCGATCTTCGGGTGCGACATTGAAATCGCCGCAAATCAAAACCTCGCTCCGCGGGTCATGGCGGTCCAGCAGCTCGCGCAGCCGGCGATACCAGTCGAGCTTGTACGCGTACTTGTCCGACCCCACGGTCTGGCCGTTCGGGGCGTAGATGCCCATGATGCGCGTGCCGCCGATGGTCGCCGCCAGCACGCGGCTGTCGGCCCCGGCGGGATCACCAGGGAGATCATGGATGACGTCGGTTGCGGGCAGGAGCGTCAGGATGGCCACGCCGTTGTAGGTCTTCTGCCCGTGCACCAGGCACCGGTAGCCCAGTTCTTCCAGGGGCCCGGCGGGGAACTCCTCGTCCACCACCTTGATTTCCTGGAGGCAGACCACCGACGGCTTTCTTCTTTCCAGCCAGGTCAGCAGCCGCGGCAGGCGGATCCGGATTGAGTTGACGTTCCAGGTGGCTACGGTCAGCATGGTTCCCCCTCGGGCCTGGCTGTGCCCGGTGTGCCGATTCACGAACCGGAGTTCCTCCGGATTCCCTGCATCAGTGCCCCCTGCTCATGCTGCGATGGACTCGCAGGCTCCGGCATTGGTGGGCCCTCAGCGCCGGTAGCGCCCCATGAGCTGTGCCTCCGCGAGGATGTGCCCCTTCATGGCGCTCTCCACGCCGGCCTTGCCCGCACCCGCCGGCAGATTTAGTTTCGCATCCAGGGCGTAGAGCTTGAAATAATAGCGATGCGGGGCGCCCCGGGGCGGACAGGGCCCGCCATAACCGGGCTTGGCAAAATCGTTCCGGCCCTGCCGCGTGCCATCCTTGAGTTCCGATTCCTTCGGCACTCCTTCGGGCAGTTCGCGTGCCTGCGCCGGCAGATTGTAGATCACCCAATGAACCCAAGTGCGGCCCGGGGCGTCCGGGTCATCCATGATCAGGCTGAAGCTCTGCGTGCCGGCCGGCGGGTCACTCCAGTTCAGCGCCGGCGAGACATCGGCGCCGTCGCAGGTGTGTTTTCTTGGTATGTCGCCCTCGTGCGTGAACGCGGGGCTTTTCAAACTGAGGGTCATGGCTTTGCCTCCCGTGACTGAACGTCCGGCGGCGCCGCTGCACAACAGCAGCGCTGCGAGCAGCGGGCCGCACACTCTAGTGCTGGTTTTCATGGCGCGCATTCCCATAGTTCAGCAAATGAATGATTTTTTCCTCTGGATCGACAAAGAACGGACCAGACAGCCTGCCTGGAGTCCTCTTTCCAGGCTTCGATCAATTATAAGACACCAGCACCCCAAACGCGAACGGCACCCCTTGCGTGCACGGGGCTTCACAAAACGCATACAGGCTATGGATGAATTGTCGATATTGGCTTATGATGCTTGCCATACGCCGTGGGGGTGGCGTTCCCTCCGTCCTCGAGAAAGCTTCGGAATCTTCTTTATCGAAAGAGACTACATATGAAAGCTCGATTGCTCTCGGCGATCATGACCACACTGTTGCTGCAGGCCGCGGCTGGCGGCCCAGTGCAGCAGCAGGCGCGGATCCAAGGTTTTTCCCCGCAGGGAACGGTCAAGCGCATCCGCCAGGTCCGGGTGCTCTTTTCGGAGCCCATGGTTCCCCTCGGCGACCCGCGGGTGGTCGCACTCCCCTTCGACATTTCCTGCCCGGTGCCGGGGACGCCCCGCTGGGCCGACGAGCGCAACTGGATCTACGATTTTGACCGCGACCTCCAGGCCGGGATGCGCTGCGAGTTCCGACTCAAGGAAGGGGTGCGCACCCTGGCGGGCCGGGACATTACCGGGCAGCGCAGCTTCAGTTTTTCCACGGGCGGGCCCGCGATTCTCAGGAGCAACCCCGACGAAGGCTCCGAAGCCATTGAGGAAGACCAGACATTCATCCTGGAACTCGACGGCACGCCCACGGAGGCGTCCGTTCTGGAGCATGTTTCCCTCGCCATCACGGGGATTGCAAACCGGGTTGGTGTGCGCATCGTCGTCGGCAGCGAGAGGGACGAGATCGTCAAATCCGAATATCGCTATGACAAGGCGCCCGAGCATCTTCTCTTGTTGCAGGCACGGCAGAAGCTGCCTGCCAGCACCCGTGTCAGCCTGGTTTGGGGGAGGGGCGTCGCATCCACCAGCGGCATTGCCACCGAGCAGGACCAGATCCTGCTGTTCGTTACGCGTTCGCCCTTTACGGCGCGGTTTTCCTGTTCGAGAGAGAATCCCGAGGCTCAATGCGTCCCGATTACCCCCATGGGCGTGAATTTCTCCGGCTCGGTAGCGTGGAGCGTGGCGAGCAAGGTGGTCTTGAAGGGACCGGGCGGCAAACAGTGGTCGCCGCAGAAGGAATCCTCGCAGGACCCGAATGCGTTTGTGAATTGGGTCCAGTTCAAGGGCCCTTTCCCTGAACTGTCGACCTTTACCGTCGAGTTGCCGCCTGCCATCAAGGACGACTCGGGGCGGGAGCTCACCAACGCGGACAAATACCCGCTCACGGTCAAGACCGATGCCTACCCCCCGCTGGCGAAGTTCGCGGCCCCCTTCGGCATTCTGGAGCTCAAGGCCAACCCGCCGCTCCTTCCCGTCACCCTGCGGAACGTCGAGCCCGTAATCGCAGGCCGCATGATGGGTGTGGTCGAAGGGCAGGAGAACGTCGACCCGCCGAGAGAACTGGAGATCGGTGTGAACGAGCGCGTTGAAGCCAAGCTCCAGGGGAAGATCTACAGCGTGCCGGCCAACACCGCGAACGAGATGCTGTTCTGGATCAAGAAGGTAAGCAACCGGTCCCACGAGGATCGGGACAAATCGGTGTTTGGCCCCGCCACGGGCGCGCGCGCGAAATCGTTCAGCGTGCCCAAGCTTCAGGGCGCCAAGGCTTTCGAGGTCCTGGGAATCCCTCTCAAGGCGCCGGGATTTTATGTGGTCGAGATCGAGAGCGAACTCCTGGGCGCCGCGCTGTTGGGCCAGCCCAAACCGATATACGTCCCGACCACCGTGCTGGTCACAAACCTTTCCGTGCACTTTAAGTGGGGCGGCGAGTCTTCGATTGTCTGGGTGACGACTCTGGACGGCGCCAAGCCGGTAGCCCAGGCGGCGGTCCAGATCCGGGATTGCGAAGGGAAGGTGCGTTGGGAGGGCAACACCGGTCGCGATGGCATCGCGCGCCCCGGCGGGCTTCCCTCTGCAGGTGAACTCCCCCGCTGCTCATACGATCGTTTCGACAATGGGCTAGTCATTTCAGCCCGGGCGGGAGACGACATGTCCCTGGTGCACACGTCCTGGGACGAAGGGATCGAGCCCTGGCGATTTCAGCTGCCGACCGAGTGGGAACCGAACCGCGAGGTCGTGCACACCATTTTCGACCGCACGCTGTTCCGGCCCGGCGAGACTGTGCACATGAAGCACATCGTGCGCCGGCGCGTCCTGGCTGGCTTTGCCCGCCTGCCCGAGAACGAAATCGGCAGCACGCTGCAGATCAGCCATCAGGGGACCAGCCAGAAGTACGATCTCCCGCTTAAGTGGAGCCCCGACGGCAGTGCCGAGAGCAGCTGGACCATCCCCAAAGAGGCAAAACTCGGATTTTACTATGTAGGCTTTAACCTAGCGGCCGGCGCGACTGGCGGCGCCCGCCCGGGCCGCCCGGTTTACCTGTCCGGTGGCAGCTTCCGGGTTGAAGAATACCGCGTCCCGCTGATGAAGGCGATCATTCGCGCCCCATCGGCAGACCTCGTAGCGCCGTCGGCGATCCCGGTGGATCTGACAGTGACCTATCTGGGCGGGGGCGGCGCCGGCCGGCTGCCGGTCAAATTCCGCTATCTCGTAGAGCCCCGTTACGTCCCTGCACCCCCGGCCTTCGACAGTTTCAACTTCGCCACCGGCAGGGTGCGCGAAGGCCTGGTCCGCGGCGGATCCGAAGAGATGCAGCAGGAAGAGTATCCCGTGCAAAGCGTGGACCTTGCCCTGGACCGAACCGGATCGGCCAGGACGAACCTCACCGGGCTGCCCAAGATTGATACGCCGATGGGAATTCTGGCGGAGCTGGACTTCAAAGATCCCAACGGGGAAGTGCAGACCGCATCTTCCCGGATTCCTCTGTGGCCGTCATCGTGGCTGATCGGCATCAAGCCCGACAGCTGGGCGCTTTCCCGCCAGGCCGTCAAGTTCCAGGTGGCGGTCGCGGACCTGTCGGGCAAGCCGGTGGCGGGGGCGCCGGTCAAGGTCGATCTCTTCCAGCGCAAGACCTACTCCCACCGGAAGCGCCTGGTGGGCGGCTTCTACGCCTACGAGCACACGACGGAGATCAGCAGGCTCCAGGCCCTGTGTTCGGGCAAGACCGACAGGCGCGGCCTGCTGCTGTGTGAAAGGCCGGTCACCGCATCCGGCAGCCTGATCCTGGAAGCGGTCACCGTCGACGGCGCGGGGCGCGAGGCCGCGACCCATCAGGAAGTGTGGATTGCGGGCCCGGATGACTGGTGGTTTGCCACCGAAGACAGCGACCGCATGGATGTGATCCCGGAAGCGAAACATTACGAGCCCGGCGCCAAGGCTCGCTTTCAGGTGCGCATGCCTTTCCGCAAGGCCACCGCCCTCATCACCGTGGAGCGCGAAGGAGTGGCGGAGACGATCATCAAGGAGCTTTCGGGTAAAGAGCCGGTGATCGAGTTGCCGGTCAAGGGGAGCTGGGCGCCCAATGTCTTCATTTCAGTCCTGGCCGTGCGCGGCCGGATAAGCGACGTGCAACCCACGGCAACCGTGGATCTCGGGCGGCCCGCATTCCGCTTGGGGATCGCCGAAATCCAGGTTGGATGGAAGACTCACGAGCTCAAGGTGAGTGTCGCCACGGACCGGCCGGTCTACAAGGTGCGGGACAAGGCGCAGGCGAAAATCGCGGTTGCCACCGCAGACGGCCAACCGCTGCCGCCGGGGAGCGAGGTGGCGGTGGCGGCCGTCGACGAGGGGCTGCTCGAGCTCATGCCCAACGCAAGCTGGAATCTGTTGAGCGAACTGATGGGCAGGCGCAGTTACGGCGTGCAGACTTTCACGGCCCAGATGAACGTGATCGGCAAACGGCACTTCGGTTTGAAGGCCCTGCCCCAGGGGGGCGGAGGGGGGAAGGCGCAGACGCGCGAGCTTTTCGACACGCTGCTGCTGTGGAAAGGACGCCTCAAGCTTGATGCGCGAGGCGAGGCCGCCATCGAAATTCCGCTCAACGATTCTCTTACCAGCTTCCGCATCGTCGCGGTGGCAACCGGGGGGGTGGACCGCTTCGGCACCGGGGCGACCTCGATCCGCACGACCCAGGACCTGATCCTATTCTCCGGCATAGCGCCGCTCGTGCGGCAGGGAGACCGGTACGTGTCGACCTTTACCGTGCGCAACACTACAGAGCGCCCGCTGCAGGTGCGCGTCTCCGCCCGGGTCGAGCCCGCGGCAGGGGTGCTGCAGCCCCAGGAGATCTCGCTCGGTTCGGGTGAGTCGAAGGAGATCCGCTGGAATGTTACGGCGCCAAGGGAAACTGAATCGCTCAAATACGAGCTCGAAGCCTCCGCCGAGGGTGGTGCAGGCGATCGCCTGTCTGTGACGCAGAAAATCGTGCCGGCCGTTCCGGTCCGCACGCTGCAGGCCACTCTGATCCAGATCGAGAAAAGCTTCAGGATGGACGTGGAGCGGCCGGCAGATGCGATTCCCGGAATGGGAGGCATCCGCGTCGCATTCCAATCGCGGCTCCTGGACGGATTGTCCGGAGTGGCGGATTACATGAGGCTCTATCCCTACACTTGTCTGGAGCAGATCGTTTCCAAGGCCGTTGCCCTTCGTGATACTGCTCTCTGGGGCAGAATCATGGGACTGTTGCCGGTCTATCTTGACAGCGACGGCCTCGCGAAATATTTCCCCTCCCTGGAATTCGGAAGCGACGAGTTGACGGCTTACGTCATCGCGATTGCCGACGAAGCCGGTTGGGAGATTCCGCAGAAGCCGAAAGAGCGCATGCTCTCCGGCCTCCAAGGGTTTGTGGAAGGGCGCGTGGTGCGTTACTCGGCGCTGCCGACCGCCGACCTGACCATTCGCAAAGTGGCGGCGATCGAAGCTCTGACGCGGACGAATCGGGCGCAACCCGGTTTCCTCTCGTCGTTGACCATTGAGCCCAACCTCTGGCCCACTTCCGCCGTGATCGACTGGTTCAACATCCTGACGCGGATGCCGAACGTGCGCGATCGCGCTGCGCGCCTCCCCGAGGCCCAGCAGATCCTGCGCGCGCGCCTGAACTTTCAGGGCACCACAATGGGATTCTCCACCGAGCGCATGGACATGCTGTGGTGGCTGATGGTATCGGTGGACACCAACGCAGTTCGTCTGCTTCTCAGCGAGTTGAACATCCCTGAATGGAAGCAGGATGTACCAAGACTGGTGCGGGGCGCATTGGGCCGCCAGCGGCGGGGCCACTGGGATACAACGGTCGCCAATGCCTGGGGCGTGCTGGCTATGGAGAAGTTTTCCAAGGTATTCGAGAGCACGCCCGTGACCGGACAAACCACCGCCAGCCTCGCGGGTCGAGCTCAGACGGTCGACTGGCAAACTACCTCCAAGGGAACCGCACTCTCCTTCCCATGGCCTGAGGGACGAAGCGCGCTCGACATCGGCACGCGCGGGACCGGCATGCCGTGGGCCACTATCCAGAGCCTGGCGGCAGTGCCGCTTCGAGAGCCGCTCTCGACCGGCTTCAAGATCCGAAGGACTTTGACGCCCATCGAACAGAAGGAGAGCGGAGTCTGGAACGCGGGCGACATCGTGCGCGTGAAGCTCGACATCGAGTCGCAGGCAGACATGACCTGGGTCGTGGTGAACGATCCCGTGCCGGGCGGCTCTGCGATTCTCGGCTCCGGACTGGGAGGGAGTTCCCGGCTGGCCACGAAAGGTGAACAAAACACCGGCTGGGTGTGGCCCGCGTTTGAAGAGCGCTCGTTCGAAGCCTTCCGCGCTTACTTTCGGTTTGTGCCCAAAGGGGAATGGAGCGTCGAGTACACGATTCGTCTCAACAACGCCGGCGCATTTCAGCTGCCGCCGACGCGGGTGGAGGCGATGTACGCGCCCGAAATGTTTGGAGAACTGCCGAACGCGACCATCCAGGTGAAGTAAGAGGCAAACCGTGCCAGCCACGAAGACCGCAATGATCTCGAAGAAATGGCTGCGTGTTTTTTGTGGCCTCAGTTGTTTCTGCGGGCTGATCGTGCTCATGTTCACATTCCTGCCCGGCCCAGCCGGAGTGCCGTCCTTCGAGGAGGTGCGTGCGGCCCATAGCCGGTCGGAGTCGGTCCTGCTGGATCGTCATGGGGAGATCATTCATGAGCAGAGGACCGACAGCAGCGCCAGGCGGCTCGACTGGGTGCCGCTGCCCGCGGTTTCCCCGGCACTCGCCTCCGCGCTCCTCTATGCAGAGGATCGGCGCTTCTATCAGCATCACGGCGTGGATTGGGCCTCGCTGGCCGGCGCTCTCGCCGCCGTCCTGAGATCCGGGGCGCGCGGCGCCAGTACGATCACAATGCAGCTCGCGGCGCAGCTGGACGAAGAGTTGCGCCCTTCGGATCAGCGCCGCAGCCTCCGGCAGAAATGGCAGCAGATTCTCAGTGCCCGCGCATTGGAGCGACGCTGGTCCAAGGCCCAGATCCTGGAAGCGTATCTGAACACGGTAACCTTCCGGGGCGAGCTCCAGGGCCTGGCGGCGGCTGCCGCCGGTCTATTCGGGAAACAGGCGCATGGCTTAACGGATGTGGAGTCGGTGATCCTCGCGGCGCTGGTACGGTCACCCAATGCCGACATCGATCAAGTCGCCAGGAGGGCAGGTTCACTCGCCGGCGCCTTGAAACTCGATTTGAAACCCGCCGAGATCTCCACACGGGCAGGCGAGGCTCTCGGCCACCCTTATCTCATCCGGCCACAGGCAGCGCTGGCGCCGCACGTCGCGCAGCGCTTGTTTCGGGAAGCACGGATCCGTGGGGGGCACGAGCCCGGACGTATCGTCTGCACACTTGATCGCGGTCTTCAGCAATTCGCAGCCGAAGCCCTGCGTCGGCACCTCTTGGCCGAGCACGTGCAAAACGTCCGCGACGGAGCAGTGCTCGTCCTGGACAACCGCACGGGAGAGGTCCTGGCTTACGTGGGCAACACCGGGAGCCAGGGGAGCGCTCGCTATGTGGACGGGATTCAGGCTTTGCGGCAGGCGGGATCGACGTTGAAGCCGTTCATTTACGGGGCTGCCTTCGACAGGCGCGTGCTGACCGCGGCCTCGCTCCTCGATGACAGTCCCCTGGATGTGCCTGTGGCCGGAGGCATGTACCGCCCCAGCAATTACGACAGACTCTTCCACGGCCCGGTCACTGCCCGCACGGCCCTCGCCTCGTCTTTAAATGTTCCGGCCGTCAGGACGCTGAATCTCATCGGTGTCGAGGCCGCCCTGAGCGTGCTGCGGGTCGCCGGATTCGACAAGCTGCAATCCGATGATTTCTACGGGTCGTCACTCGCCCTTGGTGCGGCGGACGTGAGCCTCTGGGAACTGGTGGACGCATACCGCAGCCTCGCAAACGGAGGAATATGGAGCCCGCCCCGGCTCACGCTCGACGAAACCACCGGCCCCGCGCGGCAAGTCTTGACGCCGGAGGCGACGTTTATCGTGTCGAACATCCTGAGCGACCGCGAGAGCCGCAGCCAGACCTTCAGCCTGGAGAGCCCGCTGTCGACGCGCTACTGGACCGCCGTCAAGACGGGAACGAGCAAGGACATGCGCGACAACTGGTGCGTCGGATTCTCGGACCGGTACACCGTAGGTGTCTGGGCAGGCAATTTTTCAGGGGAACCGATGTGGAACGTGAGCGGCATTACCGGCGCCGCGCCCGTCTGGGTCGAGATCATGAACCGGCTCCATCGGGATCAATCCAGCAGCGCGCCCCAGCCGCCGCCGGGGGTTGTGGCAAGAGAGGCGCCGGCAGGAAACGGACACAGGGAATGGTTCATCCGCGGCACGGAAATGGCGGTGGCGCCAGGCGCGGCAAACCCGGGCATCCGCATTGCCTATCCGTCCCCGGGCACCGTCGTCGCATTGGATCCCGACATTCCCCCGGAGAAACAAAAACTCTTTTTTGAAGCCCAGCCTCGAGATGATCGGCTGCACTGGGTGCTTGACGGGCAGGTGCTCGGCGGCGCCGGCACGCTGCTTCTGTGGGCTCCGACACGCGGCAAACATGCGCTTGCCCTCGTCGATCTTTCCGATCGCACCCTGGATTCGGTGACCTTCGAGGTGCGCGGTTATCGCGATGAAAGTTGGAGGAATGTCTATCTGCCGAGCAGCACGACCGTGCTGCGGCCGTTCGCCAGATAGTGATCTTGGGGATCGAGGAGCAACTCTTTGCCCGGATCGAGAAAATCTTCGCGATCCGGGAGGCTCGTGTCGATAATCCGATACCAGCGCTTGCCCTCGGCACGCGGCAAGCTGACGCGCTGCAGGAAAGGATCTGCATTGAAAATGAGAAAGAGCAGGTACTCCCCCGCCTCAGACTCTTCTTCGCTTCCGTCCAGCATGAGGCTGAGTGTCCGGACCGTAGGGTTGTTCCAGTCCGGCCGATTCAGGCCGTTGTCGAACCACGTGATGTCCGGAACCTGGTCGCTATCCAGGTCTGTCCCAAGCAGGAATTTCCGCCTTTGCAGAATCGGATACCGGCATGTCAAAGCGACGGCCTTTGCGAAAAAACCCCGGATGTCGGTGTTTTTCTCCGCCAGACGCCAGTCAAACCAGCTGATGTTGTTGTCCTGGCAATAAGCGTTGTTGTTGCCTCTCTGGGTACGGAGAAACTCGTCGCCGCCGAGAATCATGGGTGTGCCTGCGGAGAACAGCAGGAGGCAGGCATAGTTTTTCACCATTTGCCGCCTCAGCCTCAGGATGCCGGGGTCGGAAGAGTCCCCTTCGGCTCCGCAATTCCAGGAATGGTTGTCGTTGGTGCCGTCGAGATTGTTTTCGCCGTTGGCTTCATTGTGCTTCTCGTTGAAGGAGACTAGGTCATGAAGCGTGTACCCGTCATGGCATGTGATGAAATTGACGCTGTGAAAGGCTGAACGCCCGTCGTCGCCATAGAGGTCGGCGGACCCCGTGAAGCGCCAGCCCAGTTCAGAAATC
This sequence comes from Terriglobia bacterium, assembly GCA_020072565.1. NCBI lineage: Bacteria > Pseudomonadati > Acidobacteriota > Terriglobia > Terriglobia bacterium. Next base: position 50,752 of record JAIQGI010000019.1, on the reverse strand, counting down.
TGTCCCCCCTCTCCGCACTCGAACCGTCTCACAGTGTCCCGGAAGCGCCCGTTCCATTCGGACCAGTCGATTGGGAAGTTGCCGACCTGGTAGGTCCCCAGGTCCCATGGCTCGGCAATCAGCTTGACCGTCGCAAGCACCGGATCCTGGGAGATGGCATCGAAGAAGGCTGCGGAACGTTCGAAGCCTCCACCCTCCCGGCCGAGGACCGAGGCGAGATCGAACCTGAAACCGTCCACATGCATGACCTCGGCCCAGTACCTCAGAGAGTCCATGACGAACTTGATGACATGCGTGCTCGCAAGGTTCATGCTGTTGCCGCAACCCGTGTAGTTCATGTAGTACCGACGATACTGGTTTGGCGGGCCGGAGAGCAGGTAATAAACCGGGTTGTCGATGCCCTTGAAACTGATCGTGGGGCCGAGTTCATTGCCTTCGCCTGTGTGGTTGTATACGACGTCGAGAATCACTTCGATGCCCGCCTTGTGCAGTTCCCGCACCAGAGTCTTGAATTCGGCCACCTGGCATCCGCGCCGGCTACGAGTGCTGTAGGAAGATTCCGGAGCAAAGAAACCGATGGTGTTGTAGCCCCAGTAGTTCGTCTGCCCACGCTCCCGCAGGGAGTCTTCGACATAGAACTCCTGGATGGGAAGCAACTCCACCGCATTGATTCCCAGGCTTTTGAGGTATGGGATTTTTTCGATGAATCCGAGGTAGGTTCCCCGGCTGCTCACGCCGGAAGAAAGATCGGCAGTGAATCCCTTCAGATGCACTTCATAAATGATCAGCCGTTCCAGGGGGAACTCCAGACGCCGGTCTCCCTGCCAGTCGAAGCCATGGTCCGGGACGATGCACTTCGGCATTTCAAGGGTGTTGTCGCGGGTGTCCGGGCACAGGTCCTTCAGCGGAGATTGCGGGTCATATCCGAGAAGCAGATTGTCACCGTTGACGCACTTTCCGGTGAGCGCCGCGGCGTATGGGTCAAGCAGGAGCTTGTGCTCGTTGAAACGCAGTCCCAGTGCCGGGTTGTAATCTCCGCGGACCCTGTACCCATAGAGCTGTCCTGCTTCGAGGCCGTGAACCATGGTGTGCCAGACGTACCTCGTTCGATTCCGCATCTGGATGACATCGGTGGGAGGCCGGTCCGGTTCGTCGAAGAGAAGAAGAAACACCTCGGCAGCATTTTGCGAGAAGAGAGCGAAATTGACTCCCTCTTCGGTAACGGTGGCCCCGCATGGGTAGAACCTGCCTGGCGACAGCTTGCGGTTCGTTCGATGGCTGAGACGTATGTCCGGCATGCAGTCTCCTTTACACCGCGCGGGGCGGCGCGAGATTCTTGTACGGCCCAAGCCCCGTGCCAAGGATTAAGCTCAAAGACCCGGGTATCCGCCCTCGCATCAGGAAAAAGAATTCTGACCATGAGGGGCTGGTCGCAAGAATACAGAAAGTGAATCGAGAATGGAAGTGAACCATGTCTTCACCATCCAGGCACCCGGCGACCTAAAGTTTCCGGGGAACCGGTCGATGAATCGAAGCATGGACTGCCGCCGACGCGAGCCTAGATTCGAAATCGATCAGCCTGTGACTGTGACCAATCTCGAGCAGCCGGGGATTCCCCAATTGGGACGCCTCGCCAACTTTTCGGCCAAAGGAACCCGCATGATCCTGGCTCATGAATTGACTCCGGGAACCATGGTCAAGGTCGAATGGGGAGGAACCGTCCTGCTGGGTGAAATCATCTACTGCGCGCCGCACGGCTCGGAGTTCGCTGTCGGACTCGAACTCGAAGATGTGCTCTACGAAAAGCACATGTTCGCTTCCATGTCCGAATCTTGGGCCGCACTGCTTCAGGCGAGGCGCTAGCCTCCTGCTGGTTTGTCAAATTGCCCCATGGAGCGTGGGAGCTCCTTTCGTGTACCTCTCGGTTTGGATTTGCCTAGTGGCCGGCTTCGCGCGGAGAAGCCCGTACTGCGCGGTCATATGCCCACGAACGGATGTGCTCCACCTGCTCGCGCATCGTCTTCGACAGCGGAATGACGTTGAGCGCAGCCCGATGCAATTCCTCAAAACTCATGGATTTGTTCTCGATCCGGACCGTGGTGAGCGCGGAAACGACACACTGCTCGATTTCGGCACCGGTCCACCCCTGCGTGATGCGCCGGAGCCGGCCGATCTCGAGCGCATCCGGATCGATGCCGCGCTTATGGAGGTGGATGCGAAAGATTTCGATGCGCTCCTCTTCGCTGGGGAGATCGATGAAGAACACCTCGTCGAACCGGCCCTTGCGGATCATCTCCGCAGGCAAGAGATCGAAGAAAGCGAATATGCGTCCGAGGTTGGTTCCGGCCTCAGTGCCCTGCCCGGTGAGGCCCATCTCGATTTCATCGAACCAGACGACGGCGGGCGCTAGCGACTCGACGGTGCGGCAGGCCTCCGCAAATGCGCCATCCGGAGTGCCGTGGCGGCCGGAAAAAACTTCGATCATGTCGATGCGGTACAACGGCAACCCGAAGCAGGAGGAGATTGCCTTGACCGACAGGCTCTTGCCGCAACCAGAGACTCCCATCACCAGCACGCCCTTGGGAACGATGTCCGCCGTGAGGCTTTCGCGCTCCATGAACAGCCTGCGCCGCTCCAGGAGCCATTTCTTCAGGTATTCAAGGCCCCCCACGTGCTCGATCTGAGTTCCGTCGGCAACGTAATTGATGAGCCCTCCGGACTGGTTGACGATGAGCTTCTTCTCCTCCAGCAGCAGCGGTGCTGAATCCTCGTCGAGAGTGCCGCCCAGCGCCAGCGCGCGCCGCAGCGCATGGCGGGCCTCGTCGACTGTCAGGCCCTGCAGAGCCCGCGCTATCTTGAACATCGCCTGCTCGCCGCTATCTATCTTGAAGCCCTGTCGCCCCAGCACCCGGACTTCGTCGGCAAGAAAGGCGATCATCTCCTCCAGATCGGGGTGATGCAACTCGATGAAGGCGACCTGACGGCTGAGCTCTTCAGGGAGCACGCGTACCGGCGATGTGATGACGGCAAACTTGCCGGTGTCGAGACAGACCTCGTACAAATCCCGCAGCTTGCGCCGGATCTCGGGCATGCCTCCCATGAACTCATGAAAATCGCGAAGCTGAAAGATTGCCGGCCCCTTATATCCGGCGATGAAGTCCAGCACGGCGCTCGCATCGAGAAGTTTGCCGGACTCCGTATTCCCACCGGGCCCGATCAGCCCGCGGGTCGAGGTCCACGACCAAACCGGCACTTTGCCAGAAAAAAGGTGCCGGGCGGCATCCTGCAGGAGTTGCCGTGCGCGCTGCTCTTCGGAGGTGCAAATGTAGATCAAGGGACGCCTGCCCTGCACCAGTTCGCGCAGTGCCGAGAAGGCACGGCTCTCGGTTCGATTCTCCGGTTGCTTTAGGCTCACGTGTCTCTCCTATGGCACACCAGATTAAACCACCGCCCGGGCACCAACACACGAAAAATAACGCCGGCCCCAGCAAAAAGCGCCTGCGAAGTACATGGAAGGAAGCCGAATCAACCTTGGTGTCCTGTGTCGTTCCGGCTCCTTTTTTCGCGCAGACGCTTCATCCACAATTCGAAGGTCTTGCCGGCGGCGGTATCCCGGCCGGTGAACTCCAGCCTTGCGATGTCGTGGTATCGGATTGTGATCTTCCGGCTCCCCTCTCTCGGGATCATCCTGACAAGGCACTGTGCAAGGGAAGGGCCCTCGGCTCTCCGATCGAAAATGAAGCCCTCGATCTTCTCGCCGCTTTTCAGTGTAATCGTGACATCGCCGCGATAGTCGAATGCCTTTTCGAGGGCTTCCCGGATTTCCTCCGGGCCGGCGAGTTCCGGGATCCACCCCTGCAAGTCCTCATGTGGACGGGAGGGGCCTGCATCCAAATCGACCGGTTGGCCCTGACTGTCTTCCGACATGATGATGCCGTGCGGCGTTTGTCAGACCCGGGCGGTCTCCCGGGCCGGCGGCTTGGTCTGGATCTGTACCAGGGATGCGCGCCGGGAATCCTCATCTGCCAGAGCCATGGCAGCGCTCCGGCTCTGGTAACCGCCCGAAAAGAGGGACGCGCGCACCGTGTTCCAAATTCCCCTGAGCGAGCCGAAGGTATCGTTAACAGCGCTGGCTTCGTAACCGCAATGCACCATGCAGTTGGCGCACTTCGGATTGCCGGATTCAGCGCCGTAGTTATGCCACTCGGTTTGATCGATCAACTCGGCAAAAGTCTCCGCGTATCCGTCCTGCAACAGGTAGCAGGGCTTTTGCCAGCGGAACAGGTTGTAGGTGGGCATTCCCCAAGGTGTGCATGCATAGTCGCGCAGGCCCATCAAAAACTCGAGAAACAATGGACTCTGATTGAAGCGCCAGCGTTTCTTCCGATTGCTCAAGATCATGTGAAAGAGGCTTCGGGTTGCAGTTTTACCCAGAAAGTGCTCCTGGTCGGGCGCCTTGCTATAGTTATACCCGGGAGAGATCGTCATCCCTTCGACGCCGAGATCCATCATCTCGTCGAAGAAGCCGCGCACGCTCCCCGGGTCAGTGCCGTCGAAGAGCGTTGTGTTGGTCGTCACCCTGAATCCTCGCCGGGTGGCCTCTTTGATTCCCTCGACAGCCAGGTCGTATCCGCCCTCGCGACAGACCGACATGTCGTGATGCTCCCGCTGTCCGTCCATATGCACATTGACCGTCAGGTATTTGCTCGGCCGAAAGAGATGGATCTTTTCCTTCAGAAGCAGTGCGTTGGTGCAGAGATAGATGTACTTTTTCCGTTGGACCAGACCCTCGATAATCTGGGCGATCTGCGGATGCAGAAGGGGCTCCCCGCCGGGAATGCTCACCATGGGGGCACCACACTCTTCGACTGCCTTGAAACATTCCTCGGGGGTGAGGTGTCGCTTCAGAATGTGCGCAGGATACTGGATTTTCCCGCATCCGGCGCAAGCCAGGTTGCACCGGAACAGGGGCTCGAGCATCAACACCAGCGGATAGCGTTTCCGCCCGGCCATCCTCTGTTTGAGCACGTACGTTGCGACCGTCCACATCTGCGAAATCGGCACACCCATGGAATAAATATAACCGGAGCTGCGGCCGGGAAAAACCCAAATAAAGCACGGACCACACGAAAAACGCGAAAGAGCTTTCGCGTTTTTCGTGTATTTGGTTGCTATCGTTTGAGTTAGAAGCCGAATCGTCGGGGGTTGCGGCCAATGATACTGGCCGCAAATACTTTGGGGACATATTCCCGCGTTTCCGCCGGGAGTGCTTGGGTACTATAGAGGTACCAGAAGTTGCGCTGTTTGATAGGATCCTTCACGCTCCTGACGGCGTGCCGCACCTTTTCGGGGCCACTGTTATAGGCTGCCATCGCGAGCATCACGGAACTGCCGGCCCCAAAATCGAGGATCAGTTCCCGGATATAGCGGCTTGCCGCTTCGGTGGATTTGCGGAGGTCAAGACGCTCATCCACGCTTTCGTTCACCTGCAGGCCATAATCGCGCGCAGTCGCCTCGGTGAATTGCCAGAAACCGACCGCTCCTTCCGAGCTCTCAGACATTTGCAGTAACCCGCTCTCGACCAGCGCGATGTAAGCAAGATCCTCGGGCAGCTGGTCGCGTCGCAGGATCTCGCGCACGCATTGGAGGCTCTGGCGCTCATCCACGAGCGCATGCGTCATTTCATCGCGGTCCCGGTCCTGGTATTGGCTGATGTGGTGGTTCACCGCCCTGACAAACTCAGGCGGAACGTTGTACTCCTCAGCGCCGAACTCCTCCATCAGCGCTTGGATTTCACGCTCGACGAAGTCCTTGTCGGCGTTACGCATTGCCAGATCCTGTGCGCCGGCTCCACGATAGAGGAGGTTACCGATCATCCGGCCGATCTGCAGGTAGTCCTCGCCGCCTCCCGCCCTCACGGTTTCCAGCTGTGCGACCTGCCCGACGCTGTTCGCCCGGGTGAGATTTCTGTTGCCCCAGCCGGCATACGATGCGATGACAACCAGCACACAGGACATGACGCCCAGTGTCAACCGGCTGTGCCGCCAGAAACGACGGACCAGCCGGCCGTTTGAAGACGAGGGGATAATGCCGTCGTCTTGACCGATTTGAGCACCCCCGAATGTGGAAGAAAAATCCGAATGGGGTGCGTCGCCGGCCGTCTCCCGCCCAAACACCGGATCGTGGGATCCGGCCTGTTCCTCTCCCAGGCCAAAAAGGGATCGATTCAGCACAAACACCAGCTCGGGCCCTCGCGCTCCGAGACGGATGAAGTAATCCGGCCTGAGTATGCCCTTACGCAAATACCTGGTGGCGAAGCGGTGTCCGCCGATGTCATGGAGACGATAGAGAATTCCCTCTATCTTCAGCTCCAGCCGTCGGGCGCGTGACCGTGGCAGCCTGCGCAACGGCAATAGATCCAATTGTTTATTAGAATCCGCCATGGGTTCCTTCCCTGTTAGAACGCGCAACGTCAAGGCAGGCACACACCTGCCGACGTGCGCGGCTAAAAACAGCGATTACATGTTGCCACGGGACTTTCGGGACGCGCGCTTCGAGCTGCGAGGACCAGGCTGAGCCGGCAAGTGACCGGGGGGATTTGGCGCGCCGTTCCGGGCTGATTCAAGATCACCCGCCTGCCACAGGCGGGGGTGTTGGGTACTGAAGAAAAGGCTGATAGGGCTGTCGAAGGCACGAAGACCCAGGGACGCGCGAAAACCGGCGCTGCCCCATCTGGAAGCCTGGATGAACAAGACAGGCATTCTTCTACCTCTGGCCTAAATGAACTTCCTGCGCTCCGACGCCACCCTACGACGCGTCAGGTTCGACGTGTCTACATGCCAATCATCCCAGACATCGGACAGTTTGGCAACCCCTTATTCCGGTTTTCCGGCTTATGATTAAAACACTCTAATTTGCCAAGGTGGCGCGAAAGAAAACAATCCGGGCAACGCACCGCACCGAGAGCACTTCCTGACGACGGGAAGCAGCGGCATTTGTGAAATCCGCGGCTGTTTTTAAAAGTCGCCACCCGCATGCGCGTGCGCCCCCGCTCACAAGGGAGTGCGATGTGTTTATGCGTTGCGGCCACTCCCTTCTCGTTTTTCCATTGTTTCTGTGTGATTTTCTGTCCCCAAATGCGGCTTTTGCCACAATCTGCAGCGTGATTGCTTGTTTTGACACAGAGAATGCGGGAGGCTAGAATATAAAGATGGCAACTTCCAAGACGGGTACGGTCTTGCTTGTAGATGATGACAGGAACTTTCTGCATGTCCTGAACTATCATGTCCAGGGATTCGGCTATCAGACCATTCCGGTCTCATCCGGACCCGAGGCGCTCGAGCGCATGAAGGAACAGAGGGTGGACCTAGTGGTAACGGACCTGAAGATGCCGGGGATGGACGGCCTTCAGCTTCTGACCGAAATCCGAAAGATAAGCGCCGACCTCCCCATCATCGTCCTCACGGCACATGGCTCAATCGACAAGGCGGTGGAGGCGGTCAAGGGTGGGGCCAGCGATTTTCTCACCAAGCCCTTCGAGCGGGCAGAGATCCATCACGCGATCGTCACCGCCCTCAAGATGTCCAACCTGATGGAAGAGAACCGGCGTCTTGCCCAGGTGGTTCAGAAGACCTTTGAGTTCGGCGGTTTTGTGGGCTCCTCCAAGAAGTTTCAGCAAGTCCTGGAGCTTGCGGCGCAGCTCGCTGGCGTAGACACGACTGTCCTGATCGAGGGTGAGAGCGGAACCGGGAAGGAGCTTCTGGCCCGCGCCATTCATTTCAACAGCCCGCGCCGGGGAAAGCCCTTCGTCGTGGTCAACTGTGGGGCCATTCCAAAGGAGCTGATGGAATCAGAGCTGTTCGGCTACAAGCGAGGCGCATTCACGGGTGCCGTGGCCAACAAAAAGGGGAAGTTCGAGGTGGCCGACGGGGGCACGCTGCTCCTCGACGAGATTGGGGAACTGCCGTTGGGGATGCAGGTGAAGCTGCTGCGTATCTTGCAGCAAAAAGAAATGGACGTTCTCGGCGACCCGCTCCCGCGCCTGGTTGATGTGCGCATCGTGGCGGCGAGCAACCAGAATCTGATGCGACTGATGGAGAAGAACACATTCCGGGAAGATCTCTATTACAGGCTCTCCGTCGCTCCGCTCTATCTGCCGCCCCTGCGCGAACGCAAAGAAGATATCCCCTTGCTGGTGTTCCACTTCCTCGAGAAGCTGGGGCAGAAATTCGGCAAGGAAGTCCGGTTCGAACAGGGGGTGATCGATGCCTTTCAGACCTATCACTGGCCTGGCAATGTCCGGGAACTTGAGAATGTCGTAGAAAGGCTCACGGTCTTCGACAAGCGTGGCGTTGTGACCATGGAAGATATGCCGGCACAGTTCCGGCGTCCGGCGGGGTCCTTGGGTTCGGTTGTTGTCCGGTTGCCGGAGGAGGGTTTTCGGCTGCAGGAAGTTGAGCGGGACATTCTTCTGGCGGCCCTGGAGCGGCATGGCTGGAACCAGACCCGCGCCGCCCGATATCTGGGCATTACCCGCAACACCCTGATCTACCGCATGCAGAAATACAACATCCGCGAGCATGAAAAAGAGGGGACGGGGGCAGTATGAGGCGCGAAATGCGCGAGGCGCTGAAGCAGGCCGTGTTGCTGTTCTTGATACTGCTCATCTCGGTCTTTCACTTTGCGACGCCCACGGAGTACATCTACCTGCACGAAATCTACCAGCGTTTCTACTATATCCCCATTATCCTGGCGGCCTTCTGGTATGGGCCGCTCTGGGGTTTTCTGGCCTCGGCCCTGACGAGCGTGCTCTATGGCATCCACATCCACCGCGACTGGATCTACCTTCCCACTTACTCCTTCAACCAGTACGCCGAGATCTTCCTTTACAACGTCATCGGGCTTTTGATCGGATTCCTTTCGCTCCGGGAGCGCCGCCACCGGGAAAAACTGGAGAAGACGTCGGGTGAGCTGTCGCAGGCCTACGAGCGCCTGCGATCGGCCTTCGAGCAACTCAAGCAGTCGGACCGGCTTGCCGCCCTCGGGCAGCTGAGTGCCGGCATTGCCCATGAGATCCGGAATCCTCTCGGATCCATTAAAGGGTCGATTGAGATCCTTGAAACCGAAATCGCCCCCGACAATCCCAAGCACGAGTTTGTCAGGATCATCAAAGAGGAGACAGCCAGGCTCAACTCCATTGTGGCCGAGTTTCTCAGGTTTGCTCGGCCGCCCAAGCCCGCAGTGGAGCTTGCCTCGCTGAATGAATTGATCAGCTCCACGCTGAACCTGCTCCAGAAAGAAGCGGAGCACTCGCGAGTCGAAATCCGAAAGTGCCTGGACCCGCTACTTCCCGAGGTAAACGTCGACCGTGATCAGATCCGGCAGGTTCTGCTGAATGTCGTTCTCAACGGCATCCAAGCAATGCCCCAAGGCGGTGTGCTGGAGGTCAGTTCCGCGCGCGCAGACGGCAAGGTAGTCGTAGAAGTCGCCGACAACGGCCCGGGGCTCGAGGAAGAGGACCTGGAACGTGTGTTCGACCCTTTCTTCACGACCAAGCCTCAGGGCACCGGCCTGGGCCTTTCGATTTCCTATCAGCTGTTGCAACGCCACGGCGGCAGGATCAACGCCGAAAGGAACGCAGGCCGCGGCATGACCTTTCGCATCGAGCTCCCCATCGCGCCGCTTTCTGCAAAATAATCGTCGTCCAAAATCTCAATGCAGAGATTGCTGAGAGAACTCCTCTTTCTTGTTGCTCCGGGTATTCTCTGCGGCCTTTGCGTTGAGATTTCCAGAACTCAAACAGCAGGGCGGCCCTTGTCGAAGTCCGCAAGTCCTACAGTTTCGGGTGCTTCAGGTGGTGATCGGTCTTGCTCTGGAACGCATGTGCCAGCAGGAGGATCTCCTGATCGCCGAAAAGCTTTCCGGTGAAACGCATGTTGGTCGGCTGACCCTGGGCATCGAACCCGTGCGGGACGTTGATCTCCGGGTGCCCGGTCAGGTTTGTCAATCCCAACGGAGAGCTGCCGCTCGTGGTGATGAACAGGTCGAGGTCGGCAAACACCTTATTAAAATCCTCGATCATCTTATATCGGACACGGTTTGCCTGGATATATTCGACCGCCGGCACAAATCGGTGCAGGCGGAAAGTACCGGGCCAGCTGCTCCGCTCGGGATCTTTGACCATCGAATCGATCTGGTTACTGCGAGTGATGTCGTCGAATGCGGCGGCCGATTCCACGGAGAGGATGAAACCGAGGTCGCTGTCGGGCAGAGTGGGCAGCTCGATCGGCTTGAGTTCAATTCCCAGGGAGCGGATGACGGCAAGTGCCGCCTCGTCCATTTTCCTGAGTTCGCGGGCACGTGTCGCCCGCTGTGGATTGGCCGGGTCCTCGGTGATCTCGCGCGTGAACGCGGTTTTCAGGTAGCCCACCCTCAGCTTCTTCACGTCCGCCGTGGCATCCCAGTTGAAGGGGACATCGATGAGACTGTTGTCCTTGCCGTCCGGGCCGTTGATCACACTCAGGACCAGGGCGCAATCCTCCGCCCAGCGGCAGATCGGTCCGATCTTGTCCATCGTCCAGCTGAGCGCCATGGCGCCGTACCGGCTCACGCGGCCGAAGGTGGGACGAAGCCTGGTGACGCCGCAACGGCTCGAGGGAGACATGATCGAGCCGCGGGTCTCGGTGCCGATGCCGAAACCGATCAGGCCGGCCGCGGTCGCCGATGAGGGGCCGGCGGAGGATCCGCTCGATCCGCTGTTGGCATTGTTCGGGTCCCAGGGGCTCTTGGTCTGACCGCCGAACCAGCGATCACCTTGGGCGAGCGCTCCCAGCGTCAGCTTCCCCACCAGCACAGCGCCGGCCTCGCTCAATCGGGTGTAGACCGTGGCATCCATGTCCAGCACCTGATCCTTAAAAGGGGAGGCGCCAAAAGTCGTTTTGTAACCCTTATCCTGGGGCACCGGCTTCAGGCGTCTCGAGGTTTGCTTTCCGAGGGAAGCATCCCGGGTTGCCTGAGGTCGCCGTCGAAACCGCATTCGGTCCGCGACACCATGCGGGTTCCGGATTCAATGCTCCGCACCGGAACTGCGCCGCCGAATGTATACCTGAGTTCCGCGTTCTGGGGCTCGCAGCGGAGGATCTGGGGCTGCGCAGCGGAAATAACTGCGGTCAAGCCGGTTAGCGACTTTGTCGTTTTGAGGATCCGGAGCATTCGTCCCTCCAGGGAAGCAGCTCACTTGTGGGTTAGAGCCCCTACAAGATATTGATTTAGCGGCTCAGTTTCAACTGTCGTGTTTCTTGCACGGGAATATCCGCGCTCTGCGGTGGCGGCTTTATCCTGCTGCGCGTACGCCTTCCATCTTAGCGCTTGCCAGAGGGCGGCCTGTGATGGTTTGATTCAGTGCCGGCTGCCCGGGAGGGAAGATGAAGAGTTATAGCGATCTGCTGCGAGAAGTTTCCGAGTGGTTCCATGATCGTCGGATATGAACAGTTCTGGGCTCCGCTGCTGGCCCGACTTCAACTTGCGGATTTGGAATTCCGCTTACCCGGCACCCAGACTTAACCGTTCAGGCTGAGGTATAATTTTACTATGCCGCTCGTGCCGCCTTACGTTGAATCATTGGTGCCTTACGAAGCGGGTCGCAGCATTGAAGAAATCAAACAGGCGTACGGGCTGCGCGATGTCGTCAAGCTCGCCTCCAACGAAAATCCACTGGGCTCTTCGCCGCTGGCCCTGGAAGCGATCCGGCTGCAACTGGATGGCCTGCATCTGTATCCGGACGGCGGGCTTTCTCTACGCAGAAAGCTCGCGGAAATGTTCGATCTCAAGGTGGAAAACGTCATCGCGGGAAGCGGATCGGAAGGAATCATCTCGAACATCATCCGCACCTTTCTCTGCGACGATGATGAAGTTCTGACGACGGAAGCTGCCTTCATCGGCTTTCAGGTGCTGGCCAGATCCCGCGGCGTCAAATACCGTACGGTTCCCTACCGGTGCTGGCACTATGATCTGCCGACGCTTGTGACACTGATTAACGATCGGACCAAGATCATCTATCTTGCCAATCCCAACAACCCGACGGGAACCATTTTCAGCAGGCATGAGTTCGACGATTTCTATCGGCACGTCCCGGAGCGTGTCCTGATCATCCTGGATGAGGCCTATTTCGAGTACGCCAAGGACAACCCGCGTTATCCCGATTCCATGCATTATCGCTATGACAACGTCATCACGCTGCGCACTTTTTCCAAAATCTACGGTCTCGCCGGCATTCGCATCGGTTACGGCTTCGCCCATGAGGATCTGATCAGCAATCTGCTGAAAGTGAAGCTTCCCTTCGAACCCAGCACCCTGGCGCAAGCCGCCGGAATCGGCGCCCTGGCCGATCGGGAGTTCGTTCATCGGTCCCTGGAGATGAATGCGCACGGCATTGATCTGCTGACCCGTTCATTCCGAGGCATGGGTCTGGACGTGGTTTCCTCGGAAGCCAACTTTGTCATGGTTGTGTTCGCCGACGAGCACGCGGCAAAACGCGTGATCCAGGGACTGCTGGAACAGGGCATTATCATCCGGCCGCTCAAAGCCTTCGGCTTGCCCAATTGCGTCCGCATCTCTACCGGCAAGGGTGAAGAGAACCAGAAGTGTGCCGAGGCGATGAGGAAAGTCCTCAAGGGGTGAGTCCGGCCGGAAGAATGGAGGGTTCATGCGTCCTGAAAAAGGAACACCGGGCGCGGAAAGGGACTTTCTCCCTCTTCACGGGATTGATTACATTGAGTTTTACGTCGGGAACGCCAGGCAGGCTGCCCATTTCTATCGATCCGCCTTCGGCATGAAGCTGGTTGCCTATCAGGGCCCCGAAACCGGCAGCCGCGACCGCTCTTCCTACGTTGTTCAGCAGGACAAAATCCGCTTCGTGCTTACTACGGCCTTGCACCCGGACCATCCCATCACGGAGCACATCCGGCTTCACGGCGACGGAGTCAAAGACATTGCCTTTTCAGTGGACGATGCTGGTTCTGCATATCGGGAGACCACGCGACGAGGCGCCAAAGGCGTGCGCGAGACGATTGTGCTGCGCGACGAACAGGGAGAACTGCGGGAATCGGCCATCGCGGTGTATGGCGACACCATCCACACATTTGTCGAGCGCAAGAATTACAGCGGCGTGTTCATGCCGGGGTTCGTTCCGAGCCAAGAGCCTGACCGCACCGTCCAGCCCGTCGGCCTGAAACACATCGACCACGTAGTCGCCAACGTGGGCTGGGGGGAAATGAACCGGTGGGTGCAATTCTATGAGCGGGTCATGGGATTCCGCCTCTACCAGCACTTCGACGACAAGGATGTCAGCACGGAGTACTCCGCGCTCATGTCAAAAGTGATGGCCAGCAGCAACGAAAGCATCAAACTCCCGATCAATGAGCCTGCGGCCGGGAAAAAGAAATCTCAGATTGAAGAATACCTCGACTTCTACAAGAGCCCTGGCGTGCAACACATCGCACTGTCTACGCAGGACATGATCGGGACCGTTTCCCGGATGCTGGATCTGGGCGTCGAGTTTCTACGCGTGCCGCCGACCTACTATGCGGAACTGGCAAAGCGCGTGGGCAGGATCGATGAACCGGCAGACCGCGTGGCGGAGTTGGGTGTTCTGGTGGATCGCGACGACGAAGGCTACATGCTGCAGATTTTCACCCGACCGGTCGAAGACCGCCCCACGCTCTTTTTCGAAGTCATCCAGCGGAAGGGGAGCCGCAGCTTCGGCAAAGGCAATTTCAAGGCACTCTTCGAAGCCATTGAGCGGGAACAAGCTTTGCGAGGGAACCTGTGAAAAAGAGCTCGGCCACAGGTCTCACGAATTTCCCTCATGGATCCATGAGCTCCATTGTCTGCAGGGCTATTTCGTGAAACCCGCGGGATCCGCGGCCGCGTTGAGTTTTGGAGGCAGGTATGTATCTCTTCAAGAAAGGAAAGGTGGCGAAGCAGGCACATGTCGGTCTGCCGGAAGGCACCTTTGAAGAAGAACATGGGCGCCGGGGCTTCTACGGCAAATCGGCGCATCTTTACCACACTCATCCCCCCACCGGATGGGTCCGGATCGAGGGAAAGCTCAGGCCGCACTGTTTTGACTGCAATAAGCTCGAGCCCGGCGATGCAAATGATCCCCAGGGCGGACCAATCCCCTTTCTGGGAAACAAAGACCTGCGGCTCTCGGTCTCGCGCCGTTCCGTTGCCATGCCATTCTACTATCGCAACGCGGACGGCGACGAACTGATCTTCGTGCATCGTGGGCAGGGCAAGGTCGAAACCGACTTTGGGCCTTTGAGCTATGAGAAAGGCGACTACATCGTAGTGCCGAAAGCCGTAACCTATCGGATTCTGCCCGCCACCACGGACAACTTCTTCCTGATCATCCAGTCTCGTGGAGAGTACGAACAGCCGAACCGGGGTCTGGCCGGGCAACATGCGCTTTACGACCCGGCGTTGATCGTTACTCCGGAGCCGGTGCCGGCCCCGGGGCCGGATCGTGAGTGGGAAGTCCGCATCAAAGTGGACGACGAGCTCTCTTCCGTGGTTTACCCTTTCAATCCCCTGGATGTGGTCGGATGGAAGGGGGATCTCACGGTCTGGAAGATCAACGTGAAGGATATCTGCCCGCTCATGAGCCCTCGGGCTCACCTGCCGCCCAGCGCCCACACCACGCTCGTGACGGAAGGAGCGGTGATCTGCACCTTCGTCCCGCGTCCTCTCGAAGAGGCGCCGGAAGCCATGCGGGTGCCTTTCTTCCATCGCAACTCGGACTACGACGAGTTCATCTTCTACCACGACGGCGATTTTTTCAGCAAAGACAACATGCGCGCGGGCATGGCGACGCTGCATCCACGGGGCATGCATCACGGCCCGCACCCGAACGCGCTTCGAAACCAGAAACTCAGAGCCCGCACCAACGAGTATGCCGTAATGCTGGACGCCGCGGCCGGGCTGGAGATCTCTTCGGCTGCCGCAGAGGTCGAGTGGGAAGACTACTGGAAAAGCTGGATGGAACAACAGTAGCCAACGACGAATAGGAGCGGCGGCTGACTAGACCGCCTCGAGCTTTGGGCTCCGCCCGAGCACCGGCTTCCGCGCCGAGCCCTGGAATTCCGAAGAGTGATGCCGATGAAGTTCATGAAGCTGTTTTGGGCAACGACAGCCAATGTCTTGGGTCTGGCATTCTTCTGCGCCGTCTTTGTCGGCCAGGCGGGGGATTCCTACGCCAAAACCCTGGTGGCGGACCCGAAGGCAAATCCGAGCAAGCCCAATTACTATCGAAACCTGGTGGGGCAGTTGCGGCCGGGTGATGTGCTCCAGCTGCCCGCCGGCATTTATCCTGAGCGGCTCAATCTGAGCGGTATTCAGGGAAGACCGAATGCATGGATCACCATCACAGGACCCGAATCGGGTTCACCTGCTGTGGTTACAACCTCATCAACCTGCTGCAACAACGTTCAACTCGGCAATACCTGGTATGTAGCGATCAAGAATCTTACGATTGACAGCGCGAGTCTCGACGGCATTGATGGCATCAACGCCAAGGATGGAGTCACCCACGACATTCTCATCGAAAACTGCATGCTCAAAGGTCAAGGCTCGCATCAGGCGACGATCGGGATTTCAACAAAATCCACAGCGTGGAACTGGATCATTCGCCGTAACCAGATCATTCAAGCCGGAACGGGACTCTACCTCGGCAGTTCAGATGGCAGTGCTCCATTTGTTGCGGGTGTAATCGAAAACAATCTGATTGTGGATACAATCGGTTACAACATGGAGATCAAATTCCAGAGGCCATACGCGCATGTTTCGGGAATGCCGTCGGGACCGAACAGGACGATTATACGCAATAACGTCTTCATCAAGAAAAGAGCTCAGGCAGACTGGCCGCCCATGCCCGACGGCACCTCTCGTCTGAGCGGCCCGCGACCGAATCTGCTGGTAGGCGGTTTCCCCAACACCGGCCTCGGCTCCGAGGATCTGTACGACATTTACGGCAACCTGTTTTACAGGAACCCCGATGAGGCCCTCCTGCAGGCGTCAGGGCGAGTGGCGATTCACGACAACATCTTTGTGGGTGCCAGTGACGCTGCTATCCGGCTTCAGCACCACGACCTGCCACTTAAGCTGGCTTATGTTTACAGTAACACCATTTATGGCGGTCCGGTGGGCATCGCTCTTAACACCACGGCCACTCATGCCGACGCCATCGTTGGCAACCTCATATTTGCAGAGATCCCCATCGGCGGAACCCCCAGGAATTTCCACGACAACATCGTCGATACCGCTGCCCACGCGGGAAATTATCTAAAGAACCCGTCGTTGACGCTCGGTGCTATGGACTTTTATCCCTTGCCGGGAAAGTGTCAGGGCTCACCTCTTGATTTTTCGCTGTTTTCTGCAAGTACGGAGGATACCTACGATTTTAATGGAAACTCCAAGGGCAATAACACTTTTCGTGGAGCCTATGCCGGTGACGGCACAAATCCCGGTTGGGCATTGAGCGAAGGAATCAAAGCCATTAAAGCCAGATTTGATCTGAGGGGGCAGACCCTTCGCGTCCAGGCGGTTATCCACACCGGATTATTCGACGATGAAGAGCGGTTTGAATTCGAAGCTCGAGTAATTGGGCCTAAGGCGCGCGGTGTTGTAATACCTGCTTACATCCACGACCCGCTTCTGGCTCGTGACAACTTCCAGGGGAGCGTTGTCATATTTCCCGTCCCTCAGAATCACCAGCTGGCCGTGGATTCCCTTAAGGATCAGGTCGAGTGCCAGATTACCGAAAGCCATGGGCGCGATCGAATCGATCGAATCCGGATGGCCGCAGCGCACCAGGTAGCCCAGGCGCTGGCTGATCACATCAATTCGCCGGCCGTGGTTAAATTTTGCCGACCTCTCCTTCAACTGATATGAGATGACATCGCCGATTCCGCCCAGTTTTTTATGACCGTAGGCATCGGTCTCCTGGTGGCTGAAGATCATCTCACTCCCCTCGAACATGGCTCCCTCGGATATCAGCACAACGGAGTAGCGGCTGGGATTGGTAAAGCGGTCCGCAACCATCAGTTCGGTGAGGTGATCGATGTTGAATTTGTATTCGGGGATGACACAGCGATTGGCAGCGCCGGCCATGGTGGGTAGCAGGGCGGTATAGCCAGCATATCTTCCGAATACCTCGATCACCAGGAACCGTTCATGCGAACCTGCAGACGTCCTGAGACTGTGCGTCATCTCCAGGATTCTGGTGACACAGGTGCTGAATCCGATGCAGTAGTCCGTGCCCGGGACATCGTTGTCCATCGTCTTCGGGATGGCTACGATCTTGAACCCTTCATTGTGAAGCCGCACCGCATAGCTGAGTGTGTCATCCCCGCCTATCGGGATGAGGTAGTCGATGCCGAGGAAGGCGAGGTTGCGGAGGACCTCGGGAGTCAGATCATTGACTTCATCCCGATACTTGTCCCTAACGTGCGTCGGAACATTCGCTTTCGGCACGTGGCTTGGCCGGGTGCGAGAAGTATGCAAAAAGGTGCCGCCGGTCCGGCCGACCCGATTGACGATTTCTTCGGTCAGAGGCTGGTACCTGTCACTGTTGTCGGCCGACCTGTCCGGCACGATCTCCATGATGCCGGCCCAGCCCCGACGGATCCCGATGACCTCATATCCCTCGCGCTGGGCGCGAATCGTGACGGCCCGGATCGCCGGATTGAGACCCGGTACGTCGCCTCCTCCCGTCAGAATCCCGATGATTCCCTTTCTCCCGCCGGCATTACTCATGACTGCTGCCCCCTGTCCGGGATGTAGTAACGAGATTTCCTATAAATCAACAATAGGACGATGACGCAGGAATAACAATCCGATTGTACTCTCTTTGCTGCGGGATGGGATTCCCGGCTCCTGGAACCTCAAAGGCTCCGAGACACCAAGGCATAAGCAAGGCCAACACAAGCAGCTTCTCAGAGTCTTCCAGTCTTCAGGTCCCGGCGGTTCAGTCCTCCAGCCGGTCCAAGCGTGTGTTCGGCTCGGGTACAGGCCAAACCTGCGAGAAATGCTCCTGATGCAGATAGGAATGGATTCCACCCTCCACAGCTTGCATCCTCTCCCAAGCTTCGGACTGGGACTGGTGGCAGCGGATTGCGCCCAACTTGTACTCCAAGTAGCGGGAGACATCAATCACGTGGGTGATTTCATCCTCGGGTATCGGCGCCAGCTTTCTGTGACTGATCCGGCGAGCTTGCTCCGGGGATATCCCGTATGCGATCAGTCGAGGCGGCCGGCTTCGCTCTTGAACCGCCTGCAGGCACCAGCGCGCCGCGGTTTGGTGATCGGGGTGGCCTGAGATGCCGGCAGAGTGGAAGGTGATGAGAGCGTCGGGAAGAAAAGTCTCGATCTCGTTCCGGATAATGGCGAGACCGTGCTCTGCAGGCAGTTCTGCAAGTTTCCCATCCGGGAGGTGGTAGATGTCCAGGGCGGACAAATGGAGGGCCACGGCCGAGCAGCGGAGTTCCTCGGAACGGAGGCGAGCGAGTTCGCGTGGCGTGAGGTGGTTTGCCGGGCCGAGCGTCCCGGCTTCCCCGTGAGTCAGCGTGGCCAGGCGCACCGTATGTCCGGCCAGAGAGTAACGGGACAGGGTGCCGCCGGGACCGAATGCCTCGTCGTCCGGGTGGGCAAAAACGGCGAGAATCTTCATGCTGCTCTGCGGCCTCCTCTTCTAAAGATTAGGTGGTACAGCGCCCAATCTCAAGCCGGAGATCACAGAGAGAAAGAGGGGGCAAGACACATCCATGCTCTGCGATCTCAGCGGGTTCGCCGTTGAAATCTTCTGGATGCAGCTATGCCACGGTGCGCTCATATCACTTCCTTTCCGGGCCCCGTGTGTTGCACTCAATCTTCGCCAACTCATGTAAAATAGGCGCTGTACGGAGGCCGGAGCCACTATGCCCGCAAACCTCACTCCGCAATATCTCGCTGCCGAGCTGCGGTTCAAGAACGCCGCAACCGTCCCGGAAAAGATAGAAGCGCTCGAAGAGATGATGGCGCTGATTCCCAAGCACAAAGGTACGGAAAAAATGCGGGCCGCCCTGAGGCAGAAGATGGCACGGCTTCTGGAAGAGAAGGAAAAAAGGTTTGGCGTGTCGAAGGCCTCGGTCATATACACCGTGCCGAGGGAAGGGGCCGGCCAGGTGGTCCTCATAGGTGCGCCCAATGTAGGCAAGTCATCCCTGCTGGCGCGGTTTACCCACGCGACGCCCGAGGTCGCCGAGTACCCTTTCACAACGCGTTTGCCACAACCCGGCATGATGCCCGTTGAAGACATCCAGATCCAGTTAGTGGATCTGCCGCCGGTCGCGGTGGAAGTCTACAAACCCTGGATAGGGAGCATCGTGCGGCAGGCGGACCTGGTCTTGCTGGTCGTCGATCTGGGTAGCGACGAGCTCCTTGAACAGGTCGAGGGTGTCCTTAGAATTCTCGAGGAGTCGAAGATTCATCTGATCGGCAAGAGTTCCGAGGAGCAGGGCACACAGCTGCCCGGGATCGCATTCTGCCGTGCACTGCTCATCGCCAACAAGTCCGATGCGGTGCAGGCAGCGGAAAACCTGGGGATTTTATCGGAGCTCTTCCAGCCGCGATTTGAAATCGTACCGGTCTCGACGGCCTCCGGCCAGGGCCTGGAAGAGCTGCGGCGGATCATCTTCGAGAGGCTGGGCATCATTCGCATCTACACCAAAGTTCCCGGTAAAAAACTTGATCCGGCGACCGCGCCGTTTGTGCTCAGGAACGGCAGCACTGTAATCGACGCAGCACGTGCCGTGCACCGGGACTTTGTGTACACCCTGCGCTTTGCCAGGGTGTGGAGTTCGGAAAAGTCCAAGCGCTCCGTAAAGCACGATGGTCAAATGGTGGAGAGGACCCATCGGCTCGAGGATGGCGATATCCTCGAACTGCACAAGTGACGGCGGCACGCTGCCGTCAGCCAAAACAGCAACCACGAAATCCACGAAACCGGTTTTCGCATCTTTCGTGATTGCCGAGTTCGCGGCAGCCCACGGGCACAGCCAGTGGCTGATGCCCGAGGCAAAACGAATTTTAGAGCAAAATCGAAAGAGAGGTCTGCTAAACTTGCGTCGGTCCATGGTGTGCAGCATCAGACCGGGTCTATGCCCGTGTCCTTTTCAAACCATATTGGCATAAGGCTGCTGTCGATATGCGGATCTCTGATCTTATCGATCATTGAGGAACAATCCATGTCAATGGGACTTGATACCATCATTATCATTATTCTGGTTGTCGGTGCCATCGGCGGGCTGATTTATCTCCAGCGCGTGAGCGCCAAGAAGCAAACGGAACCCCCGGCCGCACCGAAGAAGTAGCCGGGGAAGACACCAACCGGCAATGCAATTCGCAAAAACCGCAAAGACCCCGAAGATTGTATCCGAATGTTGTGAGGTCTTTGCGCTTCACGGTACCGGGCAGCAGCGCGGCACAAGTGTTACAATGGCTGCTGCATGTTGCCTACCTTTCACCCTCTGGTCCGAGAATGGTTCGAACGCAAGTTTTCGGTGCCGACCGCGGCTCAGGCACAGGGCTGGCCGGCGATTGCCAGCGGCCGCCACACGCTGATTTCCGCTCCCACGGGTTCCGGCAAGACTCTAGCCGCCTTTCTCGTCTGCATTGACCGTCTGTTGCGAGCCTCCCTTCAAGGTGAACTCCCCGACTCCTCCCAGGTTGTCTATGTTTCCCCGCTCAAGGCCCTGTCCAACGACGTGCACAAAAATCTTTCCGTGCCCCTGCGCGAAATCGTGGAGTCGGCGCACAGCCGTGGCGTCGCGCTGCCGGAGATTCGGATCGCACTGCGCACCGGGGACACACCGGCCTACGAGCGTCAGGTCATGGCACGCAGGCCGCCGCACATCTGGATTACGACGCCCGAATCACTCTACCTTCTGCTCACCTCTCCGAGCGGCCGCCGCAGCCTGCGAGGTGTCCGCACCCTGATCCTCGACGAAATCCACGCCGTAGTCGGCAACAAGCGGGGGAGCCATCTGGCTTTGAGCGTGGAGAGGCTGTGCGCTCTTGCCGGGGAGCCTGTGACACGGATCGGGCTGAGCGCGACCCAGCGTCCGATCGAAGAAGTCGCACGGTTTCTGGTCGGCAGCGCGCGTGACGACGCCGGTGACAAGCCCGACTGCGCGATCATCGACATCGGCCACCGGCGTGATTCCGATATCCAGGTGGAAATGCCGGGCGCCGAACTCGGCCCGATCGCCACCCACGAGCTTTGGGATGAAGTTGTGGGCCGAATCGCCGCGCTGGCGCAGGCGCATCGCACGACCCTGGTTTTTGTCAACACGCGCCGTCTGGTCGAGAGGGTCGCCCACCTCCTGTCCCAGATCATGGGTGAGGACGTGGTCGTAGCCCATCACGGCAGCCTGTCCCGCAAGACCAGACTGCTGGCGGAGGAACGCCTGAAATCAGGGGATGCGCGGGTGGCCGTGGCCACGGCTTCGCTCGAGCTGGGCATCGACGTCGGCTCGGTGGATTTGGTGTGTCAGATCGGATCGCCGCGCTCGATTGGCGCGCTCTTGCAGCGCGTCGGGCGCTCAAGCCATTGGTTGGGTGGAATTCCCAAGGGGCGGCTCTTCCCCCTGACGCGTGACGAGCTGATCGAGTGTGCAGCCCTCCTGTTCGCCTTGCGGCGCGGTGATCTCGACCGGTTGAGCATTCCGCCGTGGCCTCTGGACATTCTGGCGCAGCAGGTCGTCGCGATGGCCAGTGCGGAGGAGTTGCGCGTCGAGGATCTCTATCGCACCGTGCGGCGTGCGTATCCCTATCGCGAGCTTCCGCGCCCCCACTTCGATGGCGTGGTGCGCATGCTGTCGGAGGACATTGCGCCCCGTCTGGGACGGCGCGGGGTCTATCTTCATTACGACCGCATCCACGGCGTTCTGAGAGGCCGGAGGGGAGCTCGCCTATCGGCGCTCACTTGCGGTGGAGCCATTCCGGACAATGCGGATTACGATGTCGTTGCGGACCCGGACGGCACGTACCTGGGGAGCGTGACCGAGGATTTTGCGGTCGAGAGCGTGGCCGGCGATGTTTTCCTGCTGGGCAATTCCTCCTGGCGCATCCGGCGCGTAGAGCGCGGCAAGGTTCGCGTCGAAGACGCGCACGGGCTGTCGCCCTCCGTTCCATTCTGGCTGGGCGAGGCCCCATCCCGGACGAACGAGCTGGCTCAGGCAGTCTCGGAGGTGCGGTCAGGAATCGAAGAACGTCTGGGCAATCCTGAGTCTTGCATGAACTGGCTGACGGCCGCCGTGGGGCTGCCGCTTGCCGGCGCGGAACAGGCACTGCGATATATGGCCGAAGGAAAGCGGGTGCTCGGCGCAGTTCCCACACTGGAGCGCATCGCCGCAGAGCGTTTCTTCGACGAGAGCGGCGGGATGCAGCTCGTCCTGCACTCGCCATGGGGAGCCAGGATCAACCGTGCCTGGGGCCTGGCACTGCGCAAGCGTTTCTGCCGCAGTTTCGATTTCGAGCTGCAGGCATCCGCAACGGATGACGGCATTGTCCTTTCGCTCGGTCCCCAGCATTCGTTTCCGCTCGAGGAGATCGCGCACTTCCTCAGGGCCCGGCAGGTGAAGGACACCCTCGTGCAGGCGGTGCTGGCTTCCCCGATCTTCACCACGCGCTGGCGCTGGACCCTGACACGGTCTCTGGCGCTGCTTCGGTTTGACCACGGCAGGCGCGTGCCCGCGGCCATCCAGCGCATGCGCTCCGATGATCTCCTCAGCGCCGTCTTTCCGGCCCAAACGCAGTGCCAGGACAACCGTGCGCCTCAGGACATCGCGATCCCGGACCATCCGCTCGTGTTCGAGACGTTGCGGGACTGCCTTACCGAAGCACTTGACCTCGCAGGCCTGCAGCGGATTCTGGAAAGGATCGAGCAAGGGGGGATTGAACTGCGGGCAAAGGACACGCCGATCCCTTCTGTTTTCGCGCACCAGATCCTGAACTCGATGCCGTATGCCTTTCTGGATGATGCGCCTCTCGAGGAGCGGCGGGCTCGCGCGGTCTTCCTGAGGCGCGTGCTGCCCGAGGATGCCGCTGATCTCGGCAGGCTGGACCCCGGAAGCAATCCGGGAAGCGGCAGCGGACGCCTGGTCGATAGCCCGCAATCCGGAAGAACTGCACGACCTGCTCTTCAGCCTGATCCTGTTTCCAGAAGCGCAACTCACCCGGCTGCCGGAAGATGCCCCACGATGGTTGGACTCATTGGAGCGCGCAGACCGGGCGTGCCGCGCGTCGTTGCCCGGAGGCAATTACTGGATGGCAGCGGAGCACCGGGAACTCCTGGGAAACCCCGAGAAACTATCCAAGGATACCCCTGCCGTACCGGATCCCGGCCTGACTATCGCCGTGGTGCGCGGGTGGGTCGAGGTGAGTGGTCCCCTGACGGCAAGCAGACTGGCCGCGATTCTCGGATTCGAGGCCGGCTCTGTGCGTGCGGCGCTGGTCGCGTTGGAAGGCGAAGGCCTGGTATTGCGGGGTCGTTTTGCCGAAGCAGGTGACGAAGAGGAGTTCTGCGACCGAAGGATTCTGGCGCGCATTCACCGCGCCACCATCGCGCGGCTGCGGCGCGAGATCGAGCCCGTGCCCGCCGCGATTTTTCTCGGCTTCTTGTTCTCCTGGCAGCACGTCGAGCCGGGCAGACGGCTCGAGGGTGAGTCCGGCCTGCTCGAAGTCATCGAGCAGCTTCAAGGCTTTGAGGCAGCCGCGGCCGCCTGGGAGGCTGAGATTCTGCCTGCGAGAGTACGCAATTATCAGCCGGCGTTGCTCGACGGCCTCTGTCTTACCGGGGAAGTAGCCTGGGGGCGGTGGGCGCGTCGGGCCACGCAGGCGGAAGTGCCGGCGCGGAGGCCGGGCCTGACACGTAACGCGACGCTCGGCCTGGCAATGCGTGCCGACGTCCACTGGTTGCTGGATGGGATTCCGCCGGATGAGGAAGCGCTCTCGGCAACGGCGCGCGGCGTGCTTGCATTCATGCGCGGGCATGGGGCTTCGTTTTTCGCGGAAATGACGTCGGGCACGCACCGCCTTCCGGCTGAGGTGGAAGAGGCGCTATGGCAGCTCGTGGCTGCCGGACTGGTGACGGCCGACGCCTTCGAGGGATTGAGAGCGCTGGTCACCGGTGAGGCGAAGCGCTGGGACCGATCACCCCGCCGGCGCCGCGGTCCGCGGCGCACTCGCGTCGGGCGCTGGTCACTGCTTGTGCCTCACGAACCGCCACCCCAGAACCGACCGGAGCTCTGGGCGCGCCAGTACCTGCGACGCTATGGCATCCTCCTGCGCGAGTTGCTCGTGCGCGAAGCGCCGGCTCCGCTTTGGAGGGAGCTGCTGCCGGTGCTGCGGCGCATGGAAGCGCGGGGCGAAATCCGCGGCGGGCGCTTCATTGCCGGATGCACCGGAGAACAGTTCGCTTTGCCGGAAGCGGTCGACGGTCTGCGCGCAGTGCGGAAACGCGAACCGGCGGGCCTGTTCCTGCGCCTCTCGGCCTGCGACCCGTTGAATCTCGTCGGCACCCTCACGCCGGGAGCCCGGATTCCCTCGCTCCTGGGTAACCGCGTGGTCTTCCGTGATGGCGTGCCCGTTGCTGCAGTCGAAGCGGGAGAGACCCGGCTCCTGTCCCGGGTGGAGCCGGCGGAGCGTCCCGTGCTGGATCGCATGCTCGATCCCCGCCCGGCGTCGGCATTTGACGAACCAGGCCCTGGCGGCGACACGGAGGTTATCGTTCGAGACTGAACGTGCAAATACCTCCCAAACCAGATCGCGGTCCTCAGGTGGTTCTTTCGTGGGCGGGCCGTCCGCGCCTGGTCACGTGCCCGTGCATAACGATCTGTTCCATTACCTGACGGGCCACGTTAGCCGGCACTGCGAGCGGCCGGGTGGGGTCGGGTTCGAGCGCTTGGCAGGGTAGAGTATTAATCCCAACCAACTCCCCGCGCTGATTGATGAGTGCACCGCCCTGGATGCCCGCGGGCACGTCATTAAGGGTTTGGATAAATCGCGGATGGTCTTCGCCATCCTCGTCTGGTATCCCTGTGGCACTGATGATTCCAAGAGCCACGGTATTGCCGCCTTCGAGCGGACTGCCGATTGCCACGGTGAAATCTCCGAACGCGATCTTCGAGGAGTCGCCAAATCTAAGGTAGGGAAGATCTCGTGCGTCCACTCGGAGCACTGCAATGTCCGTGACTGCGTCGGTGCCCACGAGGTGGGCGAGAAACCGCTCATTGTCCGCCAGACAAATGGTGATCTCCGTCGCCCCCTGCACCAAGCGGCTGCTCGTGAGCAATGGCCCCTCGGGTCCAACCAGGACTCCGGAGCCATGAACGATTTCGCACGCGCCCGGGCGGTTGATGAGTTCGCCGGTTTCAGGCGTGCGGGTGTCGGTGACGGACCGCTGCCAGCTTACCGCCGCCGGTCCGCCGACCGGCGCCCTCGCGACTCGCGTCGCAGTGATGCTCACCACGGCGGGTAAGACCCGCTTGATTGCGGGCGCGAAAGTGTGCAGCACATCCGCCTGGGCACGCTTGGTTTTCACGGCTATTCTGGAATTCAGGCCCTCGGGTCCCCAGACCGCAGGCACCAGGCCGGCCAGCAGGCCGAAAGCAAATGCCAGAGCCAGAGATCCCATCGCCGCCCTGCGAGAGATGCGCAATGCTCTCCCCCTCATAGATCCTCCCGTGAAAGACGGCCAAGGATCGCACCGGCTCTGTGCAAAAGCTATCCCTCGAACTACTGAAAACCCGGTTTTTTAACCAGTAGGCGCCCGTACTGGATTTACGGTACCCGAGTGACAGGTCTTGAGTCCGGAGATTAAAAGACGAGGGGCCCGGGCATTGCCCAGGCCCTGATCGATGGCAGGCACTTAGATGGGAGCGTTCCCGCCGCGCGGGAACGCCGCTTGATGCGGATCAAATGCAGGGTCGCGCTTCGCTCCAGTACATGTCTTGTTGAACCTTGGCGAGGAAGCCTCCCAGAGCGCTGTCCCGCTCGCGACAAGCATTCGGGACGGAGGCTTCCTTCACCTCCTGTGGTCAGGTGCCCCAGGTTCCGATAACACCCGCCCGGGATCCTGGTTCTCGCATTTTCCCGATGGTCGTACTTTAATCCAGCGATCCCTTTGCCAGCTTCAAAGAACCGATCAACGGCCTTCCCAAGGAACCCTGATCGTTTAGCTAAGCTGCGGATAGGATCGCACTCTCCCTCTCGCGCCACAATCCCGTGAAATCCAGAATATCCGGTCACCCGAATGCCTAGGGCTCCTTACGGTGTTTGCGGTAGCTCTCTTGAGAGGTCGGGAGTCGGAGGTCGGAATCAGACTTCGATGATCTTGTTGCGAATGGCGTAATGGATGAGATCGCTGATCGAATGAAGGTTGAGCTTGCTGAGCACATTCCTGCGATGTGTTTCCGCCGTCTTAACACTGATGCCGAGGATGGAGGCCACTTCTTTGTTGCTCTTTCCTTCTGCCAGCAGCTGAACGATCTCCCGCTCGCGATGTGTAAGCCGGTCCGATGTGGACTCCTCTTGGGATTTGCTGGACTTGAGGAAATCACGGAGCACCATCTCGGAGACTGCTGAAGTGAAGAACGGCTTGTGCTGACGCAGAGTGTCCACGGCGGTGAGCAGGTTGCGACCCGCGTCCGATTTGAGAACATAGCCCCGGGCACCGGCGGCGAGCACCTGGCGTGCCACGTGTTCGGAATCGTGGATGGTGAGGATAAGCACTTCGGACTGGGGCGCGGCTTTCACTATCTGGCGGGTTGCCTCGAGCCCGTTCAACTCGGGCATGCTGATGTCGAGAACCACCACGTCCGGCCTCAGTTTTTCTGCCTTCTTGACCGCATCCCTCCCCGTAATCGCCTCGCCGACCACCTCCCACCCCGGCTGCGATTCCAGGAGGGTGCACACTCCACGCCGAACCACTTCATGGTCGTCTGCCACCAGTATGCGAACCGGTTTCATGATTCACCCCCAGGCGGTGGCCGGCGTGGCCGCGTCTTCTGATAGCTACTCATTGAGGTCTTGTCGGGCCTGCGGGCCACGCGCGCGTGGGACTGCCCGGTGGGAAACCCTGCTGCGCGCCCTTGCGAAACCTGATTCAGCGTTCCCCACAGCAGAGAGGAGATGTCGCCCAAAGACCCCTCAGTTCTGATTATCGGTTCACTCCATTTCTATCTCAAGGCCTTTTTAGGATTTTGGGTTTTCCCGGAAGTGCTTCCCGGGATGACAATGGGGCCGAAGTGGGGTATACAGAAGGCTCCCGCCGCATGGCGATGACTTGGGCGGGCCTCGAATATTTGTTCAATCTGCTGTTTCTATGAGGATATGGAAATCATGAATGGCCACGAGTCGCCGAGGAAGCTCTTCGCAGACCGAATCTACAGGATGGGAGTGGAAAACGCCTTCAAGATTGGCCCTCACATCATCCGGGTCGAGAGCGGAGGGCACAAAGTTGTTCGTTTGAATCTGGGAGAGCCGGATTTTGACATGCCGCCTTTTGTGAGAGATGAAGTAAAGCGGCAACTGGATCTGGGGAACACGCGCTATTGCGACCCCCAAGGTATTTTGCCTCTGCGCCAGACCATCGCGAGCCAGATGAAGCAGATGCGCGGGTTGAGTGTGTCGCCAGAACAGATCGTCGTTTTTCCGGGCGGGAAGCCGTCGATAGGTTTTTGCCTCCACGCCTACTGCAATTCCGGAGATGAAGTCATCTATCCCAGCCCCGGTTTCCCGATTTATGAATCCTTCACGCTTTATTTGGGCGCGATTCCCGTTCCGCTTCATTTGTCGGAGAGAAACAGTTTCGCCTTTACGCCCGAACAGCTCGAAGAGCTTATCACCGACAAGACCCGCCTGATCATGCTGAACTTTCCGTCGAACCCGACCGGCGGCGTTGCGACTGTGGAACAACTGAGAGGCATCGCCGAGGTGATCACACGCAGGTGCAGCCCGGACGTGCGCGTGTATTCGGATGAGATCTACGAATACATCCTCTTCGACGGGAGGAAGCACACCTCCATCGCTTCATTTCCGGGAATGCAGGAGCGAACCGTCATTGCAAGCGGGTTTTCGAAGACTTTTGCCTGGACCGGCGGCCGCATCGGGTACGCCGTCTTTCCGACTGCGGAAGAGGCCGGCATTATCAAGAACCTGAACATCCACTACTTTTCCTGCATCCCTCCTTTCACCCAGGAAGGAGCCCGAGTCGCCTTTGAACATCCGGACAGCAAGAAGACCATCGCCAGGATGGTCAGCACCTTCCAGCAGCGGCGCGACATCATCGTGAAGAAGATCAACGAGATTGACGGTATACGTTGTCAAATCCCCGGAGGTGCGTTCTATCTCTACCCGAATATCGCCGATGTCTGCGAGCGCATCGGTGCCATCGATGCGTACCACCGCCTCCCAGATGGTCTGCGACAATCGACTTCGCCTTCCACGCTGTTCCAGATGTTCCTCCTCTACCACCACTACCTGGCTACGCTGGACAGAAACTCCTTCTGCCAAATAGGTGCTGAGGGACAACATTATCTGCGCCTCTCCATTGCTTCGGAACTTGAAGTGCTGGAGGAAGGGGTGCGTCGTCTGAAGGCAGCTGCCGAGGATGCGGCGGGCTTCGGCAATTTCATGAAAACCCTGGCCCGAGACGTCATCTGACCGAACAACCATGGAATACCCCGTAGGAAAAGCCAGAGCAGCCATGAATGACAAGGAAGACAGGGAAGTGCTTTCGTATTACCAACCTGCAAATGCTTTGCGGCCCGGAAAGGACTTTATCACGGCGCCTGCGTTCATCTGCGGCTAGCAGTTTCTGCGATCTCAGCGCACTCCGCGTCGAGATTGCCCGGATGGGATTACGCGCCGCGTTCTTCCCGACCGGGTATTTCAGCTTCTCTGGAAGATGATCCTGCCGCCCATGATAGTGGTGTCGACTCCGACATCATACAGGAAATATGCGAAGCAGGTTTCCGGGCGATTCTTGTATTTTGTGGTTGCTGATTGGGCTGCGGACTTGCCGGTGGGCGCCCATAACGTCAGTCGGAAAGCCTCTTGGACATAAATATCGTCGACACGGCACAATCACCGACGGCAAATGCGTGTTCGCCTCCCGATTGGTAGCCGTGGGAACGATAGAAACCGACAGCACCAGGTGCGGAATATACAAAGATATCACCAAAAAGGGCTGGGGGGACCAAAGCTTCCAGATGCTTGAGGAGAGAGCTGCCGACACCCCTGCGCTGCCGCCCCGGCTCGACGAAAAGAAATCGGATCTCATTCATGTCGACGCCTCCCACGCCTGCGACGCCACCCCCTAACATGCCGACGGCGATATAGAAGAGACTCGCCCGCTCGCACATGGTCCCGGCCGACTCGGCCCGGAGCAGTTGCTCCCGCGCCGTGGGCGGCATCATCGGGTCAGACTTCATGCAGGCGCGCACGAGGTTGCTGCATGCTTCCGCATCTTCAGGCTGGAATTGGCGAACCAGAACGATTTCGACCGGCATAATCCTCCTCGTGGGGCTGATCAGGGGATATAGGCGATGGCGTCGATTTCTACGAGCAGCCCCGGCGTGGGCAAAGCAGTTACCTGAACTGTGGTCCGCGCCGGGCGGTTAGTCCGGAATGCGCGCGCGTAAGCGGCGTTCATTCCGGCGAAATCGGAAATGTCGGTCAGAAAAACGCCGCAACGAAGGACGTGATCCAGACTGGAGCCGGCGGCTTCCAGGATTGCAGCAATGTTCTTGAGGACCCGGTCGGTCTGGCTTTCGATGTCTGTCCCGACTAGTTGCCCCGTGGCCGGATCCTTGGCGCCTTGACCGGAAACGAACACAAGCCGGTCCAGGGTCACCGCCGGAGAGTAGGGTCCCGCCGGCTTCGGGAGCTTGGCTGATTGGATCGCCTTATGTTGGATGTCTGCTCTCAATTGTGTCCTCCGCAAGGAATGCGCCGTTAGGGTAGCATCCCTCGATGCCGGTACAAAGCTTTCATCATAAGAGCCGGGCGAGGCTGGTATACTAAACATTGGCTTGTGGAGTAAGTCCATCAAATATACGCGCTCGGGTTCCGGAATCCTGGGGAGGACGACGATCGCATGAGAAGAATAGTTGTGCTGGTTGCCGCGCTGGTGATTGGGGCCTGGCTGATTATGATGCAGCTCACGCGGCAGAGGGACGATCCCAATTCAGGCGCGTCGGGGGATGTGGGCCGGCCGGCCCCAAGTTTTCAGCTCCAGGATTTAAGTGGGCAGCGGGTTTCCCTGGACGATTTTAAGGGGAAAGTCGTCATGCTCGACTTCTGGGCGACCTGGTGCGGGCCTTGCCGTCTCACCATGCCACTACTGGAGAAGCTGCAGCAGGAGCATCCCAATGACTTCACCCTGCTGGCGGTTGACGTGGGGGAGCCTCTGGACGAGGTGGCGCCCTATGTCCGGGATCGGAACATCCAGGCACGTGTTCTGCTTGACCTCAACAAGCGAGTCGGCAGCGCCTACGGAAGCGACTCCATCCCAATGCAGGTCCTGATCGACAAGGAAGGGATTATCCGGCACATCCAGGTGGGGTACGCACCCTCCATGAAAGAAGATCTTTGGGCCGAGATCCGGAAACTGCAGTAACCAGTGGGCAGCGGTCGGTGAATGGCGCCAGGGAATCTGCTCACTGCCTGTTGCCCACTGCCTTTAAGCTGATGTTCGCGAGTGCCTCGATGAACTTGGGATAGACATTCAAGGAAGGAGCGCGATAAAACTCCCGTATTCCCTTTTTTAAAGCCAGTTCGCGATAGAGGATGTCGATTTCCTGCAAGGTTTCGATGTGGTCCGAGACGAAGCTGATCGGGATGGCCAGCACTCTTTCCACGCGACGCCCACTCAATCCGGCGATCACATCTATGGTGGCCGGGCCGAGCCATTTCACAGGTCCGACTTTGCTTTGGAAGGCAAGGGTGAAGGAGAACCGGCTTCCCAGACGTCCGTTGATCAGGGCGACGGTCTTCTGCGTCTGCTCCAGATAGGGATCGCCCTCCTCCACATAACGCGCCGGAATGGAATGGGCGCTGTAAAGCAAGTGGATGTCCGCTGGCGTCTGGCTTGAAAAGCGACTCTGTGCTTCCCGGATCATATCAGTCATGGCCTCCAGATAGAGCGGATCCTCAAACCACGCATCCACGAAGAAGGTCTGCATCAGCCCAGACAGCCCCCTCTTTTGAGCGATCGCGCGAAAATAATTGAAACACGATCCGGTGGTGGTCACAGAAAACTGGGGAAAAAGCGGGAGCACGACCAACTGCTTTACCCGGTCGGCCGCGATCTGCGCGACTGCATCGTCGATGGTGGGTTTCCAGCAGCGCATGCCGACGTAAACGCGGGCTCTGCAGCCGCAGGCCGCCAGCCGTTCGCTCAGTGCCGCTGCCTGGGCTTCCGTGATCCGTCGCAGTGGCGAACCGCCGCCGATCTGCCGGTAAAGACCGCGAGATTTTCCCTGCCGGGTGGTCGCGATCAGCCAGGCGACTGTGCGGCGCAGTACGTTGCTTCTTATGCGGATGATATCGGGATCGGAGAACAGGTTGAAGAGGAATGGCCGGACGTCGGCAAGCGTTTCCGGGCCGCCCAGGTTGAAGAGGAGCACGCCCAGATCGATGGTTCCGGACTCCTTTGAAGAAGTCATGGGCTCCCTCAGTCACCCTTTGGAGTGCGGCAGCTCGCCGTCGCCTTTGACGCGATCCAGGGCGGCAAAAAAGGCGCATGCAGGCTTGAGCGCTCCAAGGGCTCGGCTGCAGCTACAGCGTCTTTGAAAAAACCGGCTTGTCCTTCGGTTTGCGCAGGTAACTGTCGAACACCATACCGACATTTCTGATAAAGATGCGCCCGAGCGAAGTCGCCGAGATGGACTCTGGGTCGAGGACGACCAACCCGTCGTCCGCCAGCGGCAACAGGCGCGTGAGCTCATCGGCAAAATACTCGTCGAAGCGCAGGTGAAATTCGCGTTCGATCTCCTGCTTGTGAAGGACGCAGTGGCAGAGAATCCTGCTGATGACGGCGCGGCGCAAAACATCGTCCTCCGTCAGGCGGATGCCGCGCATGGTGGGGAGCCGGTTTTGCTCAATCGCTCCGTAGTAATCCTTCAGGACGCGGAAGTTCTGCGCGTAGGCTCTACCCATGCCGCTGATGGAGCTCACCCCGATTCCGAACAGGTCCGCCCCCGCCTTTGTTGTGTAACCCTGAAAGTTCCTGTGCAGGGTGCGGTTCCGCTGGGCAATGCAGAGTTCGTCGTCGGGGCGCGCGAAATGATCCATTCCGATGTAGAGATAACCCGCGCGTGTGAAGCGCTCAATCCCCGCACGGAAGATGCGAAATTTGTCCATGCCCTGCGGGATGTGACGGGCGAAGGAACCCTGCTGCTTCTTCAGCCAGGGTACATGCGCATAGCTGAACATGGCAACACGATCCGGGCTGAGACCAATCACCTTCTCCACGGAGTCGACGAATATTTCGGGCGTCTGGTGGGGGAGCCCATAAATCAAATCGATGTTCACGGATTCGAAATCCTGTTCGCGGCATTGATCAAAGACGGCTTTGGTCATCTCATAAGGCTGAATACGGTGGACCGTCTTCTGCACGACGGGATCAAAATCCTGAATGCCCATGGAAATCCGGTTGAATCCCAGGCGCCGGAGCGTCGTGATGTGAGTTGCGCTGGTCGTGCGCGGATCCACTTCAATGCCCACCTCGGCGTCGGGTGCGAAGGTGAAATGCTGCCGGATGTAGTGGAAAAGGTCCTCCATCTGCGTGGGGCTGAGGTATGTGGGAGTTCCGCCGCCCCAGTGCATCTGGACCACGGGGCGGGAAGGATCGAGTCTCTGCGCGATCTGATCAATCTCCCATCGGAGATTCTTGAGATAAGGATGCAGCACCTCGTGATTCTTGTTGATCACGACGTTGCAGCCGCAAAAGAGGCAAAGACTTTCGCAGAACGGAAGGTGAACATAGATCGAGAGCGGCGGGGCGGGGCGCAGAGCATTGGTCTCCGCGCAGACCTGCTCGAAATCGCCCGGACCGAAAGTGTCGATCCATTCGGGAGCGGTCGGGTAGCTGGTGTAGCGGGGCCCCGGTACGTTGTAGCGCTCGAGGATGGCCTCGGTCACATTGAGAGTTTCGGTTTGAATGTTGATGTGAAGCGACTCATTCATGGTGTTGCCAGCCAAAATCTATCATATCGATCGACGAATGGCGAATGGCACCAAGGGCCATTTCATTCCCTGATTGTCATGGGTCATCCGTCGTTTGCCATCAAGTTATGGGATTGCCGTCCAGGTCGAGGCACTGAACCGGGCCGAATTGCAGATGTTCCAGCTGCGCGCGGATCTTGGCCTGGTCTCCTACGGCGACCACGATCAGCTCCTCCGGTTGCAGATACTTCTCCGCGACGCGGCGCACGTCGGCGACAGACAAAACGTCGATTTCAACAGGAAGGCCGCGGAAGTAGTCCAGAGGCAAATGGTGGACGAACAGCTGGCCGATGGTTGAGGCAGCCTGAGGCGTGGTTTCGAAGAGGCCCGGCAGGCTGCGCGCTATCGAGTCCTTGGCGGTAGTGAGTTCCTCGGGCAGGATATCAGTGTTGCGCATGCGGTCGATCTCCGACAAGATTTCGGCCACGGCCGGGGCCGTGACGTCGGTGCGCACGCTGGTGCCGATGAGAAAGGGTCCCCGGCCGCGGCGGTATACGAATGAGGACGAGGCTCCGTAGGTATAGCCGTGCTTCTCGCGCAGGTTCAGGTTGATCCGGCTCGAGAACAGTCCTCCCAGCGCGGCGTTCATCACGCTGGTAGCCATATAATCCGGATTGGCGCGCGCGATGCCGATCTGACCGACGCGCAATGAGGTCTGCGGCGAAGCGGGCTTGTCGACGATCACAATCCTCCGGCTCGGCCTCGATTTAACCGGCGGAGGTGCAACGTCATTTCCGACGCCGCTCCACGAGCCGAAGTGCCTCGCGGCCAGATTTCGCAACTCATCCTGCGAGAGATCGCCGGCGACGATCAGAGCCGCAACGGCAGGCGAATAGCCGTTCTTCCAGAAGCGCACGAGCTCATCCCTGGTGATGGCTCGGTTCGAAGCATCCGTGCCCACCTCGAGCCATCCATACGGATGGTTCAGGCCGTAGAGTGCGCTTGAGAAGTGCCTGGCTGCCAGGGTACTGGGATTGTCCTTCTGCTGCAGGATCTGGGTGAGACGGTCATGCCTGAGGCGTTCGACCTCATTGGCAGGGAATTCGGGGTTCAACAGCACATCAGCCGCCAGCTCGAATACGGCATCGGCATTCTTCTTGAGTGCGCGAAAGGCCACGACCGACAAGTCCATGGTGGATCCGGTCGATAACGAAGCACCCAGTCGGTCGGCGTCGCCTGCGATCTTCAAAGCGGAACGCTTTTTCGTGCCCTCATCGAGCATTTCCGCGGTGAAGGATGCCAGACCCGGCAATTCCGGCGGATTGCGGTCGCTGCCGCTCAGTAGGACCAGGTTGGCCGAAACGATCGGCAGACTGTGCTGCCCCAGCAGGTAAACGGCCAGTCCGTTTTCGAGTTGAAAGCGCGTCGGGACAGGCAGCCTCAGCAGCGAGGCGGGTCCCGGCTTGGGCACGTTTCGTCTCCAATCCTGCTCCGCGGTCGCGGCAGCAGGTGCAGGTACCGGAACCCCTGCCGTACCGGGAGCCGCGCGGGATACGTCCTCCACCACTTTCGGGCCCGGAACTCCGTAAATCACGACACGCGCGTTGCGCGCCAACCTGGTTCGCGCCATCGATTGCAGCGATGCGGCCGTGGACTTGTAATAACGCTCCAGGTCGCGTGCGAGATAACCCGGATCGCCGAGAAAATGATTGTACTGATTCAAACGGTCGGCGACGCCGCCGAAGCCGCCGAGATTCTCCAGGCCGCGAATGATGGCGCTCTCGAAGGTGTTGCGCGCCCGCTCTATTTCTGCGTCGCTGGGCCCACGCCGGCAGAAGAGCTCGAGTTCCTCGTCGATGGCTTTCTCCAGGTCTTCGAGTTTGACGCCGGGCTTGGCAGTCGCCTCGATTGTGAAGATCGAACCAAGCGAGAGTGAATACTGCTGGGCGACCGCGTCCTGGGCGATCCGCTTTTCGTAGACGAGGCTCTTGAAGAGACGGCTCGATTTGCCCCCGCCGAGTATCTTCGCGACCATATCGCATTCGCCGTCTTCCTGGGTGTAGATCGGGTCGGTGATCCACGCCAGGTAAATCCTAGGCAGTTCGACCTGGTCCGTCACCACGGCGCGCCTCTCGGCTGTGATCGGCGGTGTATTGACCTCCACCCTGGGCACGGGTGCGCCGGAAGGAATCGGGCCGAAATACCTTTCGACCAGGGCTTTCGTTTTGGCCGGGTCGACGTCCCCGACAATCGCGAGGCTCGCGTTGTTGGGAGCATAGTACAGTCTGAAGAACTCCTGCACATGGTCGAGCCTCGCGGCTTCAATATCCGCGTGCGATCCGATCACGGAGGCATAGTAGGGGTGCACCCTGGGGTAGAGGCGGTGAAAGAGCTCTTCCTGAACCAGACCGTAGGGCTGGCCTTCCACGCTCTGACGCCGCTCATTGCGCACGACATCACGCTGGTTTTCGAGCTTGGCCTCGTCGACCTTGTCGAGGAGAAATCCCATGCGGTCGCTCTCGAGCCAGAGCGCCAGCTCCAGCTGGTTCGACGGAAGAGTCTCAAAGTAGTTGGTGCGGTCAAAATCGGTGGTACCGTTGATCTCACTGGCGCCTGCAGCTTCGAGGCGGCGGAAATGGCCCTCTTCTCCGATGTGCCTGGATCCCTCAAACATCATGTGTTCGAAAAGGTGCGCAAAGCCGGTGAGCCCCGGACGCTCGTTGGCGGGACCGACGTGATACCAGATGTTGACGGCCACGAGCGGAAGCCGGTGATCCTCGAGCAGAATGACATCCAGGCCGTTTGCAAGTTTATATTTCTCGTACTTGAGTTCGGGTACGGTCAGATTTTTCGGCAAGCAATCTCCTCCGAGTCATGGGCCAATGCGGCATCCGCAGTCTCTGGCCAATCCCATGAATCGTAGCACAAAGCCCGGGCGGCCACACAGCCACCCGGGCACATTGGATGATTGGGACTCGACCCGCAGGAGGCACCGTAGGCGGACACCGGGCTTTCGTGCCCGTTGCTGTCGACAGCCTTGACGCCGAAAACGAGCCGCTCGATCGGGGTTTGCAGGTTCAGGGAGTCATAATGTCGGCCGCATGTTACGTGAGTCGGGAGCGGGTATAAATTGGCGCTGACGGCTCCCGCGATCCGCGAAATCTGCGGCCAAGCTTTTTCGGATATTGCTGAAGCCGGTCAGAGTGTATACTGCTGCCCAGGCATTTCCAGATGAGCGCAGCTGCAGTCGGGCTCAGGCTGCGTCGGAGCGCTTGACGGCAGCACCTGGGTGCTGGTTTTGGCTCCTGCCGCGTCCAGGAGCATGTTCATCATTCGGTCGAATCTGGGATTCAGACTCACACGGAGGCGGACATCGCCGCGGCGTTTTCCGGCTTCGGGAAATGCGACGACAGGATCATGATCAAATGAGGTCGCAAAAACGGCGCAATCTGAAAAGTTAAGGAGGGAATTGTGTCCAGACTAAAAGATAAATTATTCGAGAAGATCCAGGCCTGGCGGCCACGCACCGCCAAGCTGGTGAAAGAACATGCGAATGTCAAAGTGGGCGAGGTGAATATCGGACAGGTCATTGGCGGCGCCAGGGATGTGAAATGCCTGGTGACCGACATCTCTTACCTGGATCCGGTGGAAGGGATTCGCTTTCGCGGCATGACGATACCGGAAGTTCTCGAAAAGTTGCCGAAGGTTCCGGGCCGCGAAACGCCTTACGTCGAGGGACATGTCTACCTGCTGCTTACTGGTGATGTTCCCACGGCGAGCGAAGTGGCCGATGTCGCCGACGAGTTCAAGAAGCGTGCACGAGTCCCGCAGTATGTCTTCGACGTCCTTCGCGCCATGCCGCGCGATACCCACCCGATGACCATGCTCTCGGCCGCTGTCGTTGCCTTGCAGCGGGAATCCGTCTTCGTGCAAAAATACAACGCGGGCATCAACAAGAACGATTACTGGGATTCCACCTATGAAGACGGCATGAACCTGCTGGCCCAATTGCCCGAAATCGCGGCCTACATTTACCGCATGAAGTATCGGGGCGACACGATCATAGCATCGAATCCAGGCCTCGACATGGGCGGCAACTTCGCTCATATGATGGGGATCGACAAGCCCTATGACGACGTCTCGCGGCTTTACTTCATCCTGCACAGCGACCATGAAAGCGGCAACGTGAGTGCGCACGCCGGACACCTGATCTCCAGCGCCCTTTCGGACATTTATTACTCCATCTCCGGAATGATCAATGGATTGGCTGGGCCCCTGCACGGTTTGGCGAACCAGGAGGTGCTGCGCTGGATCCAGGGCGTCATGGTCAAGATGGGCGGCAGAGTTCCGAGCGAGGCGGAACTCAGGCAGTTTGTATGGGATACGCTCAAATCAGGACAGGTGGTCCCAGGGTACGGGCACGCCGTGTTGCGCAAGACCGATCCCCGGTATATGGCTCAACGCGAGTTCTGTCTGAAGCATATGCCGGATGATCCGCTCTTCAAGTATGTTGACATGCTGTTCCGCGTGGTGCCGCCGGTTCTCCTTGAGCAAGGCAAGGCAAAGGATCCCTGGCCCAACGTCGATGCTCAGTCCGGCGTCATCCAGTGGTACTACGGCGTCAAGGAATACGATTTCTATACCGTTTTCTTTGCAGTCGGTCGTGCGCTGGGTGTGGTATCAAACATCATTTGGGACCGCGCGCTCGGTTACGCAATCGAGCGCCCCAAGTCGGTGACGACGGCGATGCTGGAAGAAGCCGCCAAGACAGCAACTGCTTCGAAAGCCTGAACGACCGCAACAAACAAGCAAAAGGGGGATGTCTGAGAACATCCCCCTTTTTTTGATCTTGGATAGGAGAGATCGGAATTGTGCAGGAGTAGGATCTTGACGCGGTGATCCACCCCCGCTTTTCCAGCATCAATTCGGGCTTTTGGGGGCGTTCGCGCGCCGAATGCGACGGTGGGAGAATCGCGGCAACCGTCATCTCGAATCCAGAATCCCCAATGCAAAACCGTCATCACGTGCCCCGGCTTCCTTCAGCCTCACAAAGGGGATGGCTGGTCGATGGCTCGGCCAAGAGGTCGGCGATCGTTGATTCGGCAAACGCTTTCTGGATATGGGCAATGGCATTGTCGAGCCGCCTGTGCAGCGCGCAAAGTTCTTTGCCGTGCGACTTCAAACCCAGCGGACAAGTCTCGATCCGCTGGATCGGATCGACGGCGTTCACCACTGCCAGCACACTGATCGTATCGGGCCCGCGAGTGAGCGTAAAACCGCCGTACAAGCCACGCTGCGAGCTGACCAGGTTGGCTCTGCCTAAGGCCTGGAGCACTTTCGACAGATAGCCCGCCGGAACGTGGGTTGCGGCAGCTATCTGCAGCGTCGTTTGCGGCTCGCTGCCGTGTGCAGCAAGCCAGACCACCGCACGCAGGGCATATTCCGTGGTTTGCGAAAACATGGGCATCTTGATCCCTCGTTGCGGCGTCCAGTCAAACGATCATCCTGGAATCACTTCATACAGATAACCTGGTGCGATAAAACAACCTTGACATCCAAATTATGGCTGACGTCCGCGTTGAGTCAAGCGGATAACAGGAGCCGCATATCCATTTATAGGTTGTTCCGGCTTTTCACAGCAACGCCTGCGCCGGTTTTGCGATATAGTGTTGCCGGCGCAGGACTCCCATGCTGCAACAGACTAGAAGATACTTCGAGTTCGAGAAGCATCGGACTTCATTCCGCACCGAATTCCTCGCCGGCGTCACCACGTTTATGACGATGTCCTACATCATCGTGGTGAATCCCAAAATCCTGGAAGCCGCCGCAATACCGGTCGGCCCATCCATGGTGGCCACCATTCTGACCGCGGCCTTCGGCACGCTGATCATGGGGCTCTACGCCCGTCTGCCGTTCGCCATCGCTCCCTATATGGGCGAGAACGCCTTTGTGGCCTACACGGTCGTTGTTCTGCTGGGCTACACCTGGCAGGCTGCGCTGGGTGCGGTCTTCATCGGCGGGATTCTTTTCGTCCTGCTGACCATATTCCGGCTCCGGCAGTGGCTCGTCGACGCGATACCGGAAGGGCTCCGCTACAGTTTCGCCGTCGGCATCGGGCTGTTCATGACTTTCATTGGTCTCAATGTCACGGGGATTGTCGTGCTCGGAACCGCCGGCGCGCCAGTCAGGATCGGTGCCGTCACGAGCCCTCCAGTGCTGGTTGCCATTCTGGGATTTGTCATGATTGCCGTGCTGCTGCTGCGCAGGATTCCGGGCGCCATCTTCTTCGGCATTCTGATCACGACCGCGCTTGCCTTCGCACTCCACGTGGCCGCGCCCCCTCACAGGCTGGTCAGCCTTCCGCCCGGTCTGGGGCCGGTATTCCTGCAGCTGGATATTCGTGGAGCCTTGAGTTGGGGATTCTTCGCGGTGGTGCTCACCGTGTTCGTCATGGCGTTTGTCGACACCATGGGGACTCTCATCGGGGTTTCATCGCGCGCGGGTTTTCTGGACGAGAAGGGGCGGCTGCCCGGGATTGAAAAGCCCATGATGGCGGATGCGCTGGCGACGAGCTTCGCGGCCCTGGTCGGCACTACGACATCAGGAGCCTACATCGAGTCTGCCTCGGGCATCGAGGCGGGCGGCAGGACGGGATTCAGCGCGGTGGTGACCGCCTGTTTATTCCTCCTCTCGCTCTTTTTTGCACCCTTCCTGACAGCGGTTCCTCCGCAAGCCTACGGCCCTGCGCTCATCGTGGTCGGCTATCTCATGTTGAAGCCGGTCAGCAGGATCAACCTCGACGATTACACCGAACTCTTCCCCGCGTTTGCAGTAGTGATTCTGATGAGCTTCACCTTCAACATCGGCATCGGCATCACTGCAGGATTTGTCCTTTACCCCCTCTTCAAGCTGGCCGCTGGAAGGCGCCGGGAAGTCAGCGCGGGCCTCTGGGTGCTGTGCGCGCTATCGCTCCTCTTCTACATCTTTTACCCGTACTCGAAGGCTTAGCCGCGGATTTTACGGATTCGCCGTTTGCCTGGAGTTCAGATCGCGGCAGAGGGTCTTGAGCTGATTTACGCGTTCTGGTCCCAACCGGCGGATTGTGAAAGCGGTCTTGTTATGTGAGAGGGGTTCGCGGAGGTCGGCCCATTCCCCGCAGCGTTCTCCGTCGGCCGTGCCCGGGATCGGGGCAAACTCAGACAGGAGAATGCGCACGCCATGTCTGTGGGCAAAATGCAGAGAGGCCTCGACCTTCTGGTACTCATCATCTGGATGGCCGATGATGACATAGGCGGTGACAGACTGCGCTCCCGCCTTGCGCAGGCAGGCTGCCGCCACTGCGAATTCGTCGGGCGACAGTTTGCCGCCGGTGCGCGCCAGCCAGCCCGGTGACCCGCTCTCGAATCCCAGAAAGAAACTGCGGAATCCGGCGCGCACCATCAGGTGCGCGATCTGCGGCGTTAGAAGCCGCACATGCAGCGCATTGGGGGTATGAAAGGAGAGCGGCAGTTGCTCGCCCATGACGCACTCCAGAAACGGTATGAGCACTTCCTCCGGCCTGAATAGAAGTGCGTCGTCGTAAAAGGCGACATGCTGCACGCC
This sequence comes from Terriglobia bacterium, assembly GCA_020072565.1. NCBI lineage: Bacteria > Pseudomonadati > Acidobacteriota > Terriglobia > Terriglobia bacterium. The sequence continues at coordinate 9,886 of JAIQGI010000019.1, read as the reverse complement.
ATCCCGGAGGAGGCTGCGTGCCTCCTGCAAGCATTCCGCCGCCGGCCTGGCGGTAAATCGGGGATGAAGCAGGGGCACGGAACAGTAAGTGCAATGAAACGGACAGCCGTCGGTAAGCTTCATTGCAGCCACGATCCCCATGGCCGGGTCGTGATAGGGCAATGCGGATTGCGGCGCGGGCAGGATACGCCAGAGAGGACCCAGCTCATCCCCCTCTATCACCAGATCTGCTCCCAGGGTGCGGGCGTGAGCGGGACACAGAGTGGCATAGACGCCGCCCAGGACGATCTTTGCCTGCGGCGCAAGCTCGCGCAGATCTTCGATGACCTCCTTGAGGCCCTGGTACCAATACGTCATTCCGGTCTGGATCAGGGCGATATCGAAGCGGCGCTCCTGAAGGAACGCCCTGAATTGGGCGCGCGGCCGGCCGAAACGCCGGTAGCGTCGGGCAATGTCGCGGAAGGCAGGGGGTTTCGATGCCGGCTGTTCGGCAAACCGGCCGCGGCCCCAGGAATCGCACCGGCCCGAGAGGAGATAGTCGAAGAAAGTCAGATCACAGGCGTGCCGGATCCGGCCTGCCACCCGCAGCATTCCATAAGGCCGCATCCAGAAATCGTAGGCGGTAAAGTCGAAGATCGGAGGATTGACCAGGAGCACGCGCATGCGCTCATGTTACCAGACCTCACAACCCACGAATGCTCGGAGACACCAGGACGCTGAAGTCATACGATCGGCCGCCGTCATCTTAGAGTCTTGGAGTCTTCCCGTCTTGGCGTTAAGCTCTTTGCATCGGGAGGCAACCTATGGCCATACCTCGAGGCACCACCAAAGTCTCCGACACGGTGTGGGAGATTCCGGCCACCTACAAGGATGGGATGCGTGTCCCGGCTCGCATCTATGCCACCGAGAAGCTGCTGCGCGAAATGGACGAAGGTGTGATCGAGCAGGTGACGAATGTCGCCACTCTGCCCGGCATTCTCGAATACGCCTTGTGCATGCCCGATGGCCATTGGGGATACGGTTTTCCCATCGGCGGCGTGGCGGCCATGGATACCAAGGCCGGCGTGATCTCTCCTGGCGGCATCGGGTTTGATGTGAACTGCGGCATGCGGCTGGTACTGACGAACTTCACGGAGGAACAAGTGCGCCCGCACTTACGCCAGCTTGTGGATATGCTGTTCCAGCGCGTCCCGGCAGGTGTGGGCAGCACGGGCTTCGTGCGCATCTCGCAGAGCGAGTTCCGGCATGCTGTCGAACAAGGCGCGCTCTGGTGCATCAAGAACGGCTATGGCTGGAGGGAGGACCTGGAGCGCACGGAGGAAGAAGGCTGCATTTCGGGTGCGGACGCCTCGAAGATCAGCGACAAATCCGTCGAGCGCGGCTTCAAGCAGCTGGGCACCCTGGGATCGGGAAATCACTATCTCGAGATCCAGGTGGCGCGGCCTGAAAACGTTCTCGACAGGAAGCTGGCGGAAGCCTTCGGCATCACCATTCCGAATCAGGTTGTGGTGATGTTTCACTGCGGCAGCCGCGGCTTCGGCCACCAGATCGCCACCGACTATCTGCAGGTCTTTCTCAAAGCCATGACGGCCAAGTACGGCATCAGAATCCTGGATCGCGAGCTGGCCTGCGCGCCGTTTCATTCCCCTGAAGGCCAGGATTACTTTGCCGCCATGAAGTGCGCCATCAACATGTCATTCGCCAACCGCCAGGTCATTTTGCACCGGATTCGGGAAGTATTCTCGGAGGTATTCCACAAAGACCCGGCTGATCTGGGTCTGCACCAGGTCTATGATGTCGCCCACAACACCGCCAAGCTGGAGGAGCATGTGCTCGGTGGAAAGCCACAGGAGATCCTGGTGCATCGCAAGGGTGCCACACGGGCTTTCGGTCCGGGGATGCCGGGTCTTCCAGACCGGTACCGGCAGACCGGCCAACCGGTCATCATCGGCGGAAGCATGGAGACAGGCTCCTACCTCTTGGCCGGTGTCGCGACTGGGGATCAGACCTTTTACTCGACCGCACACGGCAGCGGCCGCACCATGAGCCGCACCCAGGCCAAGAAGCAGTTTCGCGGCAGAGAACTGCAGGAACAGATGGAAGCCCGGGGCATCCTGGTACGCACGGTTTCTTACTCCGGACTGGCTGAGGAAGCGGGCCCGGCCTACAAGAATATCGACGATGTGATCGAAGCGGCCGAGCAGGCAGGCATCAGCAAACGGGTCGTGCGCTTGCTGCCCATAGGCAATGTCAAAGGATAGGAGTCAGGAGTCAGAATGGTAAGGTGCCTGACCACTTGGGCATGCAATCGAACCGTTCGCCGGCCCACCTCGGCTTTGCACTCCATGATGCGTCTTTTCTCCTGGCTCCTGACTCCTCACGCGGAGCGGTAATCGATGCCATATAGAACGCCAATCGCTCTGATCACCGGTGCGCTCGGCAGCGGCAAGACCACCCTGCTGCGGCAAGTTCTGAGCGGTACGGACCGGCGCCTCGCAGTGCTGATGAACGAGTTTGGCGAAATCGCAATCGACAGCCGGATTCTCCCGGGGGACAACCTGCGCATCATCGAACTGGCCGGAGGGTGCGTGTGCTGCGAACTCGCGGGGGAGTTCGAGGCGGCCGTGACTGAAATCATCGAGCGCTTTCAGCCGGAATTGATCGTGGTCGAGGCGACGGGAGTGGCTGAGGCAGACGCTCTCGCGTATGAGGTGCAGGACAACCTGCCTCAAGTACGCCTCGATAGCGTGATCAACCTCGTCGACGCGTATGCCAGCATCGAGCATCCCGAGATCGGTTACAGCGCGCGCTCGCAGCTGCAGCAGGCCGACATCATCCTGATCAATAAGATCGACCTCGTCGAACCGTCTGCGGTCGCAGCCGTCGAGAACCAGGTCCGAAAATACAACGACAGGGCCTTTCTGCTCCGCTGCATCCGCTGCGGACTCGACCCGCGCATACTCTTCGGACTCGACATCAAGCGTCGGGACCTTGTGCGCACGCCGCATTCCGGCCAGAGCTACGATTCCTTTGCCTTTACGACCGACAGGATTCTCGGCCGCGCGAAGTTTGAGCAGCTGATTGCGGATTTGCCGCCTGCGATCTATCGTGCCAAGGGCTTCGTGCTGCTCGACGACGATGCGTTTCTGTTCAACTACGTTGCAGGACGGATGGATCTGGAGCCGTTCCCCTCGGACAAGACGCAGCTGGTTTTCATCGGTCCCCAACTGGAACCGGTGCAGATAGACATATTGGACAAGCTTCGAGGCTGCGAGGTTTGATATATGCCTTACCGATATCTTCCGGACATCGCGATTGCGGATGTGGCATTCGAGGCGTGGGCCGAGACGCTGGAAGAGCTCTTTCTTGCTGCCGCGGACGCAACCATGAATGTCATGGTCGGGGATCTGGGGACAATTGCGGAGCGCGAGACTCGCTTGGTCCAGGCAGAAGAGACCGCCGTAGACATGCTGCTGTTTCAGTTGCTCCAGGAGTTGATCTATTACAAGGACGCGGAACGGCTTTTGCTGCGGATTAAAAGCCTCGAGATCCGCCGGCTCGACGGCCGGTATGTGCTGAAGGCGGAAGCCTGCGGCGAAGAACTCGACTCTGCCAGGCACGACCTCGTCGTCGATGTCAAGGCGGTCACACTCCACCGCTACCGGGTGGAGCCGACCGCGCGGGGATGGGAGGCGACCGTCATCCTGGACATTTAGCATGGAGCCAATCGAGAAATCCCGGCCCGCAGCTGCGTAAAGCGCGGCCTCTCGACCGCAACTGAGCGGGACCACGAAATACACAAACCATGCTTTATCGGTTTCGTGTATTTCGTGGTCTCCGACTCTCAGAAAATCAGCTTCAAGGCGAACTGGATGTTCCTGGGACCCCCGCCCCCGAGAAAGGGATTGCCCAGGCCGACATCCGGCGTCAGGGTCAGCGGCATGAATCCGATGCCGCGGCCTGTCACAGGATCGATCCCGTTCAAGCTGGCATCGGCTGAAAAGCCCGGATAGAGCGGCGATCCGAAGTTGGGATGATTGAAGAAATTGAAGAACTCCGAGCGGAACTGGAGCTTCGCCTTGTCCTTGAAATTAAAGGTCTTGACCACCGCAAGATCGAAATTGCGATAGACCGGGCCGCGCAACGCGTTGCGCCCGAGGCTGCCGAAATGCTGGGTCCCCGCGATGCAGGAAGCCGCGCTGCCGTCGCCTGTGGGATCGAGCCTGCAGGGAACCCGGAATGCGGAAAGATTCAGGAAACTGTCAGGCGTATGCGTTCCCGCATAGGGATCGCCGACCAGATCGGGCCGCGGGAAGAACTCACCCGTGCCGTTGTAGTCGTCGAACAGATTGACGTGAAAGGGCGCCCCCGACTGGACGGAGAGGGAACCGCTCATCTGCCAGCCGGCAGTCAGGCTCTTCCAGCCGGCGAACCATTGAGGAATCTCATAGCTGAAGGTCCACGAGATGCGGTTCCGGATGTCGAAATTGGAGTTCGCGCGTTCCAGATCGGGACGGAAGCTGTTGTCCGGCTGCGTGGCGTTGGCCACATAGTCCTGGCCGTCGCTGGCGTTATCGATCGAGTGGCCCCAGGTCCAGTTCAACGTGGAACTGAGCCCTTTTTTGTCGCGCAGGGTCAGGCTGGTCTGCATGCCGTTATAGCCCGACACCGAGGAGCTTTCGAGATTGTTGACGTAGAAGAAGGTGCCGCCGGATGGCGCGAACGGGCCGTTGTCGAACGGGCGCGCCGGGGAAACTGCGGGATTGACGGGCTGATTGATGTCCCGGTACCGGAAGAGCTTGCGTCCCTGGGATCCCACGTAGCCTACCTCCAGGACCACGTTTTTGAAAATCTCGTGCTGGAGGTTGAGATTGTAGTTCTGGATATAAGGCGTCCTCAGATCAGGCTGGGTTGCGAACACATCGGAATCCAGGTAGTCCGTAAACACGGCAACTCCGGGAGTCAGGACTTCCTTCGTGGAGAATGAAAAAAGGATTCCGGAAGGGCCGATCGGATTGTAGGCGGCACCGGGATTGAACGTGTTGAAGGGGAGTTGGCCGACAAAGAAGTCCTGCGAAAATGAATCGTACAACAGCCCCCATCCCGCGCGCAGGACGGTCTTGCCCTTGCCCCCGATGTCCCAGGCAAACGACAGGCGTGGCGAAAAGTTATTGAGATCGTGGTCGTACAGGCGCGGCAGCCCTCCGCTTCCCACCTGCACGAGCCCCTTTTGAAGATCGAAGTTGCTGAATCGGTTGCGCTCCTCACCGACCACTCCGTAGTAGTCCCAGCGTACGCCGTAGTTCAGCGTCAGGTTTTTGTGCCAGTTGAAGCTGTCCTGGATGTACCAGGCATGCGAATTCTGAAACGTGCCCCGCTGGGATTCGCCCTGGGCGCTGCGTCCGCCGCTCAGATTCCCCTGCAGGAAATCCTGCAGGGAAGCGAAGTCGAGGCGCCCGCGGTAGCCCGCGTCAAAGTAGCCGTTGATGAACGTGCGCCGGAACTCATAACCGAACTTTACATGGTGCCTTGTCCAGTCCCAGGAAAAGTTGTCGATGAAGTGCCAGTTGGTATCGACGCGCCCTCGCGGAACCGAAAGATTCGCGCCGATGGATGCGATCGCGGAACCCAGTGAGGGGTCGTTGCGAATTCGAATGAAAGGCAGTCCGAAGTCGCGTGGGTTTGTCACCCCGGTGTTCAAGCCGATCGAACGGGGATCGAAGCTGTTGTCCTCGGGGGAAAAGGTCTCAAAGAAACGGTTGTACCCGAAGCGGGCTTCGTTCACCTGCCCGGTTGAGACGACGTGGACATAGGAGAGGGAGACCAGTTGAACACGGGTAGGTGTCACCGTGTTGAACCCGGGCAGCACGTTTCCCGCCAGGATGGCAAGCGGGAAGCTCTGATCGCTGTCGCCGAAGTAATACCGCCCCGTGAGGATGTTCGCTGCGTTGAAGTTGTGATCGATCTTTGTGATCAGGCTGTCGACCCTGTTGGAGGCGCGCGTGGTCAAAAAGACGTTGTTGGCGGGGTCGAACAATGGCACCGGGCGATTGGGCGCCGGCCAGGGATTGCGAGCAAGAATCCCCCGGATGACAGGGTTCGTAGCACCTCCCAGCGCCGCGATCTCGCGCGGATCCGGCACACGTGCCACGCTGTTGAGGCCAACCCGCTCGCGCTGGCCTTCATAGCTTGCATACCAGAAGGTGCGGTCGCGGACGATCGGCCCGCCGGCGTCAAACCCGAACTGGTTGTTGCGGAACTGTGTTTCCGGATCTGCCTGGGCGTTGAAATAGTTGCGCGCATCGAGCTTGTTGTTCCGGAAGTACTCATAAACGCTGCCGTGGATTTTGTTGGTTCCGGACTTCGTGACCATGTTGACGACACTTCCCGCGCTGCGCCCGTATTCGGGTTCGAAATGGGAGAGTATCGCCACCTCGGCGATGGCCTCGACGGGAAGAATGGTCGCGGGGGTTCCGAACACACCCCCTTCATTGATCGCAGGAAGGTTGCGGTAACCGTCGTTCATGTCGGTGCCGTCGAGCAGGTAGTTGTTTGAGCGGCCCCGATTGCCGTTGATGCTGAACAGCCCGAAGGAACCCGGCGAGTCCGTGCCGCCATCGGGCTGGCCGCTCGCGCCCGGCACCAGCACCAGCAGCTTGGTGAAGTCGCGGCCGTTGACGGGGAGGTTGTCGACCATCTTGCTTTCGATGATTCCACCCAGTGTGTCCGCGCGGGTCGCAACGAGGGGGACCTCGGCTTCCACCACCACGGTCTCACTTGCCCCCTGAGGTCTTATGATGACATCGACCCGCCGTTCGCTTGCGATCTCTACCTTGAGATCTGGCACGACCACCTTCTGAAAGCCGGGCAACTGCGCCGTCAACTCATACATGCCGATCGGCAACTCGGGAATGTTGAAGTTGCCGACGGCGTTCGTTACGGTGGTGCGCGTCAAGCCGGTCTCCATGTTCCTGACTGAGACTTCTACCCCCGGCACCACCGCCTTGGAATTGTCGGTAACCGTACCCAGAATAGTTCCGCGGAACGTTTGTGCCTGGACGGAGCGAATTGTGCACAGTAATAGTATCAGCGACATCAGCACTGCCAATTTCGTGGTTGCACCTTTGCCACCCATGTTACCCTCCTCGCATTTTTCGAAGCGTTTCAGTGGATCAGGTCTGCTGACCGCACGCGGGCAGGCGCATCAACATGAGCATGAAGTCAAGGACCGGCTGAGGCGCTGAGCAACATGCGTACAGAGTTGAATTGAGTCTAAGCCCGACTCGCAGGGTGGATCAATGGAAATTGCAAAAGAGAATTCAAGGGGATCGGATCTGCAAAAGTCAACATTTGCACTGGATTTCTGACTCTTGCGGATCCGATCCAATTTGCGAATGGGATCAAGGCCTGGTTTCGGATGCCGGCTCCGCTTGGTTGTTGCTGTTGGGACGGCCCAGGAGCAACTCGAGGGCTGCCTGCTGGCGGCTGGCGACCACAGCCAGCACTTCATCTCCCGCTAGCAGGACCGTCTCGCCGCGCACGGCCAAGACCTCATCCTTTCGAATGATGGCGGCCAGTGTGCAATTTGCCGGCAGTGGCAGGTCGCGAACCATTTTCCCTACTGCCGGGGCTTGCGGCGAGATTTTCTCTTCCACCAGCGCCACCTCTCCCCTGCGGAGCTTTACCAGGGTCATCATGTCGCCCAGCGACATCTCTTCCGCGATGAGCTTGGCCATCATGTCGGCCTGGTTGATGGCAACATCCACGTGGAATTTCCTGTCGAACAGCCAGGCATTGCGGGGATTGTTGATCCGGGCGATGGTGCGGGGAACCTGGTAGCGGTCGCGCCCCAGGTAGCAGAGGACCAGATTGTCGGCGTCCACTGTAGTGCACGCAGCCAGCACCTGGCACTCGCGGACACCCGCAAGCTCCAGCATGTGGGGGCTGGTAGGATCCCCTTGATAGATCGCCTCGGTGGGGAGCTCCTGGTGAATGCGGGCGAGCACATCCGTCCTGTCTTCGACCAGGTGGACCTTGTGCTTCTGTGCAATCAGGTACGAAGCAAGTTGCGCTCCCGTGCGACCGCCGCCGGCAATGATGACAAACATATCAGCCCTCCTGAAGTTCTTTCCTCAGATCGGCATCCTCGGCCTGGGCCGTGGGGCTCACCTGAGTTTCGGACAGGATTTCCTCGATGCGCAAAGCGCCCATGCTGACTGGGCTGATGACCTGCAAGCCGAAAGCCTCGTGCAGGGCGCGCTTGCGGGGATCGTAGTTCCGCACCACCACATTCGGCACCTTAAACACCACGCGGGCGACATGTCCGAGCACGGTGTTTATCGAATCGGATGGCGTTACCGCAGCCAGTGCCTGCGCCTGTTCAATCCCCGCCCGCATCAGGACATCCTGGGTCAGCACATCTCCCCTCATTGTGAGCCCGCGGAAATCCTCCGGCAGATTACGGAAGGCCGCCGTGTCCTGGTCGATTACCGTGACCTTGTGACCTTTTCGATACAGGCCGTAGGCGACTTCAGCGCCTACGCGGCCGCAACCGATTACGATGATATTCATGAAGATCTTGCTCCCATGGCCAGATTCATTCTACCTGATAAGGCACATCGGTGATTACGATCCCGCGCTTGAACAGGAGCACCAGCCGAAGCATCATGGCGGTTTGCGTGTGCAGGATATTATACAGCCAGCGCTTGGGCACAAACTGCGGCACGATGATCGTGATGGTTTCGTTCGGCTGGCGCTGCGATGCGATTGCATCGATGTATTGCAGGAGCGGTTCCAGGAACAGCCGGTAGGGCGAATCCAGGACCACCAGCCGCACCCCTTTTCCCCAGGAGGTCCATTGCTGCTGCACCTTGACGGCTTCCCCCGGATCTATCGACACGTGCACGGCCGTGACATCGTCGGACAGCATCTGGGCGTACCGGAGTGCAGCGAGTGTCCCTTGATGAACCGCGCTGACCGGCAGAATGACTCGATGCCGGGGTTCGGGGGGAGGTTCGCCGAAGTTTTCCAGCGACAGGCTATTGGTAAGACGCTGGTAGTGATCATGAATTCCCCGCAGTGCCATGACCATGAGCGGGATCAGGAACAGAACGATCCATGCCCCATCGAAGAACTTAGTGACGGAGAAAACGATCACCACTACGGTAGTACAGAATGCTCCCAAACCGTTGATGATCATCTTGGGCTTCCAGTTGGCCTCATAGCGCAACGTGGAGCCACGCTCTTCTACCTCGGCGCCCGGTTGCAGGTGCCCTATTTTCCACCACCGGTGCGCCATGCCGGCCTGCGATAGGGTAAAAGAGAGAAACACACCGATGGCGTACAGGGGGATAAGGCCGGTAACGCTGGCATCGAAAACAACAATGAGAAGGACGGCGATCAGCGTCAGAGCCATGATGCCGCGTGAGTAAACCAGTCTGCTGCCGCGGTAGGCAAGCTGGCGCGGCAGGAAGCCGTCGGCTGCCATCAGCGCGCTCAATCGTGGGAAACCGGCAAAAGATGTATTGCAGGCCATGATCAGGATAACCGATGTCGCAACGATGGTACACAGATAGAGTACGCCCGAACTACCGTATGCGGTTCGAGCCAGCTGCGAGATGACAGTCTCATACTCCGAAGGGACTGCGCCAATATGCTTGGTCAGGAATCCTATTCCGAGGAAGAGGCTGCCCAGAATGGAAGACATCCAAAGGAGCGTGATCCCCGCGTTGCGCGTGCGCGGTTCCTTGAAGGCGGTGATGCCGTTGGAGATTGCCTCGACTCCGGTCAGGGCGGAGGTGCCGTTGGCGAAGGCGTGCAGGATCAGGAATGCCGACAGGTTTTGCAGTGCGGGGAGTGTCTGCAACTCCGGAGGGTTGGGGACCGC